>NZ_JBXAWK010000046.1:0-54371 GCF_057291755.1 Kitasatospora sp. UYEF31 | reverse complement strand
CCGAGCGCGCCCGGAGGGCGCGGCCTGACCGGGCGACGCGCGGGCGCCGAACAGCCCCGGAGCGAAGCGACGGGGATGTGAGGAAGACGCCCGCGAGGCGAAGGCGCGCAGCGTCCCGAGCGCGCCCGGAGGGCGCGGCCTGACCGGGCGACGCGCGGGCGCCGAACAGCCCCGGAGCGAAGCGACGGGGATGTGAGGAAGACGCCCGCGCTTGGAGCCCGGCATAAGCACAGCCCGCGCTTGGAGCCCGGCATAAGCACAGCCCGGCTAAGAAACAGCCGTCCACTGGTCCCACGTGAGGTTCCAGTCACCGAAGCCGTTGTCGGAGCTCACCACGCGCTCCTTAGTGTTGACCACCTCGACGATGTCACCGGGGTTCGCCGCGTTGTCGTAGAACCACTTCGCGTTGTCCGGGGTCATCGAGATGCAGCCGTGACTGGCGTTCTGGCTGCCGAACACAGTCGTCGGGGACCAGTAGTTGCCGTGCACGAACGTGCCGGACGTGGTGATGCGGACCGCCCACGGCACGTCGTCGATGTCGTACTCGCTGCCCAGGCCCACGGTCTGCGAGTTCATCCGGGTCTTGGGGTACTTCTCCTGGACGACCATCTTGCCGCCCCAGGTTGAGTACTTCGGGTCCTCACCGGTGGTCACCGGGATCGTCTTGACCAGCGCGTCGTTCTTGTAGACCTTCATCGTGTGCGCTTTGGCGTCCACGACGGTGACGTTCTTGGCGTCGGCGACCTTGAAGTTGAAGGTCTTGTACTGGGTGGACATCGCGCCGCCACCCAGGTCCGTGCCGCGCAGGTTGAGGCCCACCTTCACCGTGCTGCCGGTCTTCCAGTACCCCTTGGGCCGGTAGTCGACCCGTTGGTTGCCGAACCAGTGCCACACTCCCGGCTGCGCCGGGGTGGCTTCGACGGTGAGCGCCTTGACCACGGCGTCCTTGTTCTTCACCGGCGCGTCGAACCTTATGGACACGGGCTGTCCTACGCCGACGGTCTGGTTGTCGTTCGGGAAGAAGCTCGCGGTGATCTTCTTGTCCGGGGAGAGCGTGGCGAACTTCGCCACCGCGGTGGTGGGGGCGTTGGCCTCGTTCACCGCGACGGCTGTGACGGTGTACTTCCCGCCCAGGCTGAACGGCTGCTTCGGCTTCCACGTCTTGCCGTCGCCGTCGAGCGTGCCGTCGACCGCCTCATTGCCGGCGTTGACCACCTTGACCTCGGTGATCTTGCCGCCCCGGACCACGACGTTGACCGGCGCGAGCACGTCCACGCCGGTCGCGCCGTCCGCCGGGGTGAGCGTGACCTCGGCGGGGTCCGGCTGCTTCGGGCCGCTTCCGGCACCTCCGCCGCCGGGAGTGCCGCTGCCGCCCACCGTCCCGCCCTTGGCGTCGTCCTTGCCACCGTCGGAACTACAGGAGGTGACCAGGAGGAGGGCGCCGAGCATCAGCACCAACAGTGCGCGCCATCGCTTTCCCGGTCGTTTACGGCGCAGCATCCGTCCTCCGGACATGGGTAGGCTCCCCTTCGAAGATGATCTAAGAACTCTTGGGGCACACGGCGGTCGGCCGCACACTCAGTGGACGTCCCAGCAGGTCACGCGGTTCCCGGCGCACTTTGCCGAAAAGATGTCCGACAGTGATCCGACAGCACGTCAAAACCATTGTCCCGTACCGCATTTCCCAATATGCCCGTGGTAGGGCCATCTGTGCGGCGCGCTTACCCGGTAAGGGCGGTCAGCAGACGGGCAGTCAGCGTCGGCGGTCGGCTTCCAGGAGCGCTGCCAGTACGCCCGGGTCTGCGATCGGGTCTGCGTTTTCCGCACACCCGTCGACGACGATCAGTTCACAGGACCCGGGATCGGGGTGGGCCGCTCCCGGCGGCAGCACGGTGACGATCCGGCGCAGCCCCGTGTCCTCGGCAGCTTCGAGCAGCCACTGCCAGGTGTCGGCGGGGTCGTCGAGGTGGATGACGGTGTACGCGCCCTCCAGGACCGCGCCCAGGCGCAGCGGGTCGGAGAGGTCGCCGACCGCGACGGGCACGCCGAGTTCCCGTAGCGGGGCGGCGCCGGCCGGGGTGCGCACGGTAGCGCGGACTTCGTGCCCCTGACCGACGAGGGCGAGTACGGCTGACCTGCCGAGCGGCTGGTCGGCTCCGGTGACGACGACGGGCATACGGCCCACCCTACGGGGCTTGCACCGGTTGGCGGGAGCGCGGTTTTCCGTGCGCCGGGTACCCCCTGTTGCCGTAGTCCGGCACACCTGTCCGGGTGTACGGCCTTACTCGCGCGGAGCAGCACACACCCTTCTGCGGGGGTGACCGTTATGCAGGGCATAGCCGGATTGCGAATGTTAATCGTTTCTTCGCCTGCATATCAGAACCCTCTCCCAACAGGACGTTTTCTTTCCTCGCCACCCCAACGGGGCAACGTCTCGTAACTCCCGGAAGGGCGCGCACGAAATTCCGCACGCCCCCATCGTTGACTTGTAGTGAAATTCAGCGCTCCCCCATCCGTGATTACTCACCCATTCGATGGACCGAGTAGCCAGAACGGGCGAAATCCCGGGAAACAGCAGGAATCCCGAGCCAAACCCGCAACCGGAAGCAGGGGCGCTCGTTAGGGGGGATAGAGCTTCTGTGTCACTCGCCAGAGCGAAGTAGTCCCTCCGAGTTGGCTTTTTGGTCACCCAGTGCGACATCTTGGTAACACGACGTCGTCAACGCCGACAGCCGGGTGGCCAGCCTGCTGCGGCAACGCACTGCCCACGACCACATCCCGGGTTCCGGCCCGCAACCGGACCCGTTTCGGAGGAAACACCCATGAAGCGCATCATCAGCACGCTCGCCATCGCCCCCCTCACCGCCGGCCTGCTTGTCCTCGCCGGTGGCACCGCGTTCGCCGACAACGAAGCGGGTGCCGCGAACGGCTCCACCGCCTCCTCGGCCTCCTCGACCAACGGCGCGATGAACAGCAACAGCGGAACGGGCCAGGGCAACAACGGCTCCACCCAGCAGACCGCGACCGGCTCGGGCGCCTCGAACCAGTCCAACACCGCCGGCGTGAACAACGACGGTGGCGTCGTGGTCGTCGGTCAGCACAACGACAACACCACCACGAACAACACCTCGTGGAGTGACTACCTGGGCTTCGGCTGGTTCTGATGAACCCACTCGGCGCCCCTTGAGCCGGGGCGCCGGGCCTTCTTCTCCAGTCCCGTCCCGGTATCAGGGCAATTGACCGGGTCGTCGGACAACGGAGTAGCGCAGTAGTGCACGCAGTGATCTGTAGTGCAAGCAACAACCTGAGGCCCGGTCGGCGCCACAAGCGCCGGCCGGGCCGCTGTGTTTCCCGCCCGCTGTCCGCCCGTGTCCGCCGCCCCGCGTTTCCCGCGGCGGGATGCGGGTGCAGCCGTACACAGGCATGGGAACACCCTGTTCACCGGACGCAGGGTGAAAACAGGGGGTTCTATGGGGTGGGATCCGCAGGCGCCGACGGCCTGGCCGGGGCGGCGACTGCCCCTTGGTGCCAGATATGACGGCGCGGGGACGAACTTCGCCCTGTGGGCGGGCGGCGCGCGGGCCGTCGAGCTGTGCCTGTTCGACGAGCGGTCGGCGGAGACCCGGGTCCCACTGCGGGAGCAGACCTTCCAGGTCTGGCACGGATACCTCCCAGGCGTCGAGCCGGGGCAACGGTACGGCTACCGGGTCCACGGGCCGTGGGATCCGTGGCGGGGGGCCCGGTGGAATCCGGCCAAGCTGCTGCTCGACCCGTACGCCCGGGCGATCGACGGGCTGTTCGTCCTGGACGACGCGGTCTTCGGCCACGTCAAAGGGCGGGACGACACTGTCCGCGACGACCGTGACTCCGCTCCGTACGTCCCACGCTCCGTTGTCGTCCATGACGACTTCGACTGGTCGGACGACCGGCGGCCGAAGATCCCGTGGGCCGAGACGGTCATCTACGAGCTGAACATCAAGGGTTTCACCGCGCTGCACCCGAAGATCCCCGCGCACCTGCGCGGCACGTACGCCGGGCTGGCCCACCCCGCGGCGGTCGAACACCTGGTCAGGCTCGGGGTTACTGCGGTCGAGCTGCTGCCCGTCCACGAATTCGTCACCGAGGAGCACCTGCTGCGGGGCCGCGGTTCCAACTACTGGGGCTACAACTCCGTCGGCTACTTCGCCCCGCACGGCGCGTACAGCTCCGCGGGCAGCCGGGGTGGGCAGGTCCACGAGTTCCGGCAGATGGTGCGCGATCTGCACGCGGCCGGGCTCGAAGTGATCCTCGACGTCGTCTACAACCACACCGGCGAAGGGGGCCCGGCCGGGCCGACGCTGTGTTTCCGCGGCATCGACAACGCCGGGTACTACCGCCTCGCCCAGGGCGGGCGCGGCTACCGCGACTACACCGGCTGCGGCAACACCCTCAACGTCCAGCAGCCGCAGGTGCTCCAGCTGATCACCGACTCGCTGCGCTACTGGGTGCTCGAAATGGGTGTGGACGGCTTCCGGTTCGATCTGGCCGCCGCGCTGGCCCGGTCGATGCACGACGTGGACAAGCTGTCCGCCTTCCTGACCGTGATCCAACAGGACCCCGTGCTCAGCAGGGTGAAACTGATCGCCGAGCCCTGGGACATCGGCGAAGGCGGCTACCAGGTGGGGGCGTTCCCCCCGCTGTGGACCGAGTGGAACGACAAATACCGGGACACCGTACGGGACTTCTGGCGCGGCGCGCGGCCCGATGTGCGGGACCTGGCCTACCGGCTCTCGGGTTCCTCCGACCTCTACCAACAGGACGGCCGCCACCCGTACGCCTCGGTCAACTTCGTCACCGCCCATGACGGTTTCACGCTGCGCGACCTGACCACGTATGAGCGCAAGCACAACGAGACCAACGGCGAGGACAACCGGGACGGGACGAACGACAACCGCGCGTGGAACTGCGGCTACGAGGGCGAGACGGTGGATGCGCAGGTCACCGGACTGCGCCGGCGGCAGATCCGCAACATGATGACGACCATGCTGCTGTCCACCGGCGTACCGATGATCACCTCGGGCGATGAGATGGGGCGGACCCAGCGGGGCAACAACAACGCCTACTGCCAGGACAACGAGATCAGCTGGCTGGACTGGTCGGCGCTCGATGATCCGGTGTGGCGGCCGCTGCTCGACCTGACCGCGAAGTTGATCAGACTGCGCCGGTCGCACCCCGTGCTGTGCCGCCGGGCCTTCTTCTCCGGGCGTCCCTCCTTCCCGGACGGGCTGCGCGACCTGGCCTGGTTCACCCCGTCGGGCCGCGAGATGACCGACCGGGACTGGTTCTCGCCCACCGCGACGCTCGGCATGTACCTCTCCGGGCTCGACATCCACCAGCGCGGGCCACGCGGGGAGCGGATCGTCGACGACAGTTTCCTGCTCCTGCTGCACGCCTCGTCGCAGCCGATGCGCTGCACCGTGCCGGGGGAACCGTGGGCACACTCGTACGAGATCGTGCTGGACACCGCGCTGGAGGCGGACCCGCTCGGCCGTTTCGGCGAGAACGTCCCCGGCGGGGGCGCGCTGACGCTTACCGGCAGGTCCGCGATGCTGTTGCGGGTCGAGCACGCGGTTTGGGCGCCGACGTGAGGGATCCGGGGGTCCGGGGGTCGTCCCCCGGCAGACTCTGTGGCGATGCTGTTGCGGGTCGAGCACGCGGTATGGGCGCCGACGTGACCGTGCTCCCAGCTGACGGTGCGCTGAGCAGGGCAGTACTCCTAACTGACCATGCGCCGGAATGAGAACGCCCCCACCTATGTCACTCTGGTAAGAAGCACCTTCCGTACGCATGCGTACGGAAAACCTCGCCGAAACGGAGACCCGGGAACGATGACCACTGCCCCCACCGCGCCTGCCGGTACCGCCACCACTGGTACGTCGCTGCTGGTCACGGCCCCCAACTTCCGGGAAGCCGGCGGCCACGCGACCGCCGACGGGCGTACCGTCCGCACTGGCCTGGTCTACCGCGCCGACAGCCTCGGCACCGTCGACGCCGACGACATGGCCACCCTGATCCGCCTCGGCCTCGGCCTGTCCATCGACCTGCGCTCGGAGACCGAGCGGACCGCCGAGCCCGACGTCCTGCCCGCGGACTGCGACCTGCTTATCGCCGACGTCATGGGCAAGCAGAACGACGAGATGTTCGGCGAGATCTTCGCCGAGCCCACCCAGGCCGGGGCCAAGATCGCCGACGGCGCCGGAAAGCGCCTGATGACCGAGGTCTACCGCCGCTTCATCACCACGGAGATGGCCCGCACCGAATACCGCAAGGTGTTCGCCGCGATGGCCGCCGCCGACCGGCCACTGGTCTTCCACTGCTCGCAGGGCAAGGACCGCACCGGCTGGACCTCCGCCGTGCTGCTCACCCTGCTCGGTGTCCCGCGCGACGTGATCATGGCCGATTACCTGTCGAGCATGGGCTACCTCAAGGCCAAGAACGAGACCATCCTGGAGAAGATCGCCGTCCGCGGCCTCGACCCCGAGGTCCTGCGTCCGATGTTCGACGTGTTCCCGGAGTACCTCACCACCGCTTTCGACACGGCCGAGGAGCACTACGGCTCGGTCGAGGGCTACGTACGCGACGGTCTCGGCATCACGGACGGGCAGATCGCGCAGCTGCGCGCCCGGCTGCTGAGCGACTGAGAACCCGTGTCCTGAACACGTGCCCGCCACCCGGGGGTGACCCGGCTGGCGGGCACGTGCTGTTTTCCTAGATCTTCTTCCAGTCCCGTACGGGCAGCTCCACGGTCATCAGCGGCTGGTCCTTCGCCGCGAGCCGCAACGCGGCCGGTTTTGTCCCCACCGGGATGTCGAACCACAGGTCGTACGTCATCGTGTTCCTCGCGCCCAGGTCCAGACCCGGCAGCTGCCGCTTGATCTGCATGCTCTCGTCGTCCGGCGGCAGTTCCGCGCCGCCGTCGAGCACCAGGCGCTGCGCGGTGTTGTCCACCACCGCCCCCGACAACGAATCGACGTAGGCGCTGAGCCGGATCCGGCAGGCCTGCCCCTTTGCCTCGTGCTCCGCGTGCGTCCCGGTGATGAAGGACCAGCCGCACTGGATCCCGGTCACGTCGAAGACGACCGTGCCGCTGCGCACCGGCTCGGTGTGGACCGCCACCTCGCCTTTGCGGAGCCCTGGGCCGCTGTCGGTTTCCGGCCACAGTGCGGCCGCCGTCCCGGCGGCGATGCCCGCGCCGACGAGTGCCGCGAGCAGGACGGTCACCAGGGTGCCCGGTCTGTCCACCATGTCCGCACGCCTCTCCCCCGCAGTCGGCCGCCCGTTTATGGGACACCTTCGACCTCCCCGCACACAAGCGGTTTCGGTCGTGAGCAGACTTTTGCGTCAACTTGGCGAACACCTGTCCAAGTAACGGCTGTTCAGGCTAGGTTGCCGCGCAGCGCCACTCTCGCCGCATGTGCCCCACCCGTAACCCGGGTACTTCGGCACCTGGTGATTTGCCAGTTTCCTTCCGGAGAGGAACCGTATGCGTACGCCTTCCCGACGCTCGTTGACCGTGGCGGTGACCGGGGCGGCCATCACCGCCCTGCTGTCCACCGGCACCGCCTCGGCGCATCCGCACAACGACGCAACCCTCGGCGACGACCTCGCCAAGAAGGTCACCGCCGAGAACATCAACAAGCATCTGAAGGTCCTCCAGAAGATCGCCGACAAGAACGGCGGCACCCGGATGGCCGGGACGTCGGGCCATGAACGGTCGACGGAGTACGTGTACAACGAGCTGAAGAAGATCCGCGGGCTGAACGTGGAGTACGAGGACTTCCAGTTCCTCTACAGCGTCCCGATCTCCCTCAAGCTGACGACCTCCGTGCCGGATATGCCCAATGTGGCGATCGCGAGCATGACGTACAGCAAGTCCACCCCGGTCGGCGGCATCACCGCGGCACTGGTCCCGGTGCCCGTGAACGCGGCCGGAACCGGCTGTCTCGCCAGCGACAGCTACAAGGGCCTGGACGTCAAGGGCAAGATCGCGCTGGTCAAACGGGGCGGCTGTACGTTCGCGGAGAAGCAGCAGGCCGCCGCGGCGGCGGGTGCCGCCGCCGCGGTCATCTACGACCACACCCCCAACCGCAAGCAGAAGCCGCTGAGCGGCACGCTCGGCGACCCGGCGAACGTGACCATCCCGACCGGCGGCATCACCCTGGAGGCCGGCGAGAAGCTGGCCGCCGCCGCCGCCGCGGGTCCGCTGACGGTCACCCTCGACCTGCGGATGTTCGAGGAGATGCGGACGACGTCCAACGTCGTCGCGGAGACCAAGTTCGGCGACAAGGACAACCAGGTCGTTATCGGCTCGCACCTCGACTCGGTGTTCGAGGGCCCCGGCATCAACGACAACGGCTCGGGCAGCGCCACGCTCCTGGAGACGGCCGTCCAGTTCAGCAAGCTGGAGGACCGCCCGAAGAACCAGCTGAAGTTCATCTGGTTCTCCGGCGAGGAGGAGGGCCTGCTCGGCTCCGAGGCCTACGTCGCGGCCCGGACGCCCGACGAGCGCAAGAAGATCGCCCTGATGATGGACTTCGACATGCTCGCGTCGCCGAACTGGGTCCAGTTCGTCTACGACGGTGACAACTCCGAGCATCTGCCGGGCGGTAACGCCGGGGCTCCCGGGTCCGGTGCCGTCGAGGCTGCGTTCACCGGCTACCTCGCCAAGCGCGGGCTGCCTTTCCGGCCGACGGCTGTGAACAACCGCTCGGACTACGAGGCATTCAACACCGCGGGTATCCCCACCGGCGGCACGAACACCGGGGCCGAGGGCCTGAAGACCGCCGGGGAAGCCGCGGTCTGGGGCGGCAAGGCCGGTGAGCAGTACGACGACTGCTACCACGAGAAGTGCGACGACATCAAGAACATCAACATGACCGCCCTTGAGCAGAGCTCCGACATCGTCGCGTACACCGTCGGGATGTTCGCCAACGACACCAGCAAGGTGAACGGCGACCGCAAGGGCAACCCGGGCCCGCCCCCGGAAACCCCCCTGACGCCCACCGCCACACGCTGAACGCCCGAGCACTCCAGGGCCATATGAAGTCAGCGCCCGCGTACGTCTGAACTCGTGTCAGAAGTACGCGGGCGCTGTCCGTACCGCTGCCAGAAACCTCTTCCCGTCTCCGGAAAGGATCGGTATGCACCTGAAGTCCCGCAAGCGCGTGCTCACCGCCGCGATAGCCGGCATAGCAGCCACCGGGCTGCTCGCCACCGGCACCGCGTCCGCACATCCGCACAACGACGCGACCCTGGGCGACGACGTCGCCCGGCAGGTCACCAATGACAACGTGATGAAGCACCTGCGGGTGCTGCAGAAGATCGCCGACCAGAACGGCGGCAACCGCGTCGCGGGATCGCCGGGACATGAGAAGTCCAGCGAGTACGTCTACAACACGCTCAAGAAGATCCGCGGCATGAACGTCGAGTACGAGGACTTCCAGTTCCGGTACGTCGGCCCGCTGTCCTGGAAACTGAAGACCGACGTCGCCGGACAGGCCGACGTGCCGGTCAACGCCCTGTCGTTCAGCCCGAACACCACAGCCGCCGGAATCACCGGACAGGTCGTACCCGTTCCGCTGGACACCGTGGACGGCACCCACGGCTGCACCGCTGGCGACTACACGAATGTCAGCGTCGCGGGCAAGATCGCGCTGATCAAGCGCGGCGGCTGCTCCTTCGCGCAGAAGCAGCTCAGCGCGTTCGCGGCGGGCGCCGTCGCGGTGGTCATCGACAACAACGCTCCGACGCGGCACAACAACCCGCCGAGCAACACCACCCTGGGCAGTGCGGAGAACGCGAAGATCCCGACCGGGATCATCACCGATGTCACGGGTGCCGCACTCCGGGCCGCGGCGGCGGGCGGCCAGCCGGTCAAGGTGACGCTGGACCTGCGCACCGTGGACGAAATCCGTACGACGTCCAATGTCGTCGCCGAGACCAAGTTCGGCGACAAGGACAACCAGGTCGTCATCGGCTCGCACCTCGACTCGCGGTTCGAAGGCCCCGGCATCAACGACAACGGTTCCGGCAGCGCCACGCTCCTGGAGACGGCCATCCAGTTCAGCAAGCTGGAGGACCGCCCGAAGAACCAGCTGAAGTTCATCTGGTTCTCCGGCGAGGAGGAGGGCCTGCTCGGCTCTGCGGCGTACGTCGCCGCCCGGACGCCGGAGGAGCGCAGGCAGGTCGCGCTCATGATGGACTTCGACATGATGGCCGGCCCGAACTGGGGCATGTTCGTCTACGACGGTGACAACTCGAAGTTCCCGGCGAGTGGTTCGGTCGCGGCCGGGCCGCCCGGATCGGGCGCGGTGGAGAAGATGTTGACCAACGTGCTCGGCAAGCGCAACGTCCCGGTCAAGGAGACGGCGTTCGACGGCCGTTCCGACTACGGTCCTTTCATCGAGTTCGGCATTCCCGCCAGCGGGACCGCGACCGGCGCCGAGGGCATCAAAACCCAGGAAGAAGTCGCCCTGTGGGGTGGTGTCGCCGGTGAGCAGTACGACCCGTGTTACCACGAGAAGTGCGACGACATCACGAACATCGCGCCGTTCCCGCTGGACGTGAACGGTGACGTGATCGGCTACGCGGTGGGCGTGTTCGCCAACGACACCTCGTCGGTGAACGGCGACCGCAAGGGCAATGCGGGTCCGCCGCCGGCTCCGGCCGGTCTGCGGGCCGCCAAGGCTCCGGCCGCGGCCGCGGGCATCGCTTCTTAAGGCTCACAACACCGGCAGACCCTCAACACCGAAGACCGCGTACGGACGGCCCCCGGCAGCGCGCCGGGGGCCGTCCGTGTCTCCGGGCGATCAGCGCAGCGGTGCGAGCGCCGCGACCATCTCCAGCTCTTCCTGCGGAACCGCGATCAGCCCCAACTCCGCGCCGGTGGCCAGCAGTTCATGGGACGGGAGGACCCGTACGGTGTAACCGAAAGGACCCGTGCGGTCGAGCGCCAGCGCGCCTTCGTAGAACCAGCGCCCCTGCCCGTCCTGCCGGACCGGCTTGAGCGGGGCCCGGTCACCCCCGACGATCCGGTCACCCTCGTCCACCCGACCGTGGACCACCTGCACTTCGACGTCCGTGGGCCGCAGCTCGCCGAGGGTGACGTAGACCCTGATGGTCAGCGTGTTGCCGATCTCGGGGGCGTCCCCTATCCCCGCGGACTCGACGTGGTCGACCGCGACCTGCGGCCACGCGGCCCGCAGCATGCCCTTCCACTGGGCCAGCGTGCGCGCGGGCTGGTGGTTGTCACGGGCGAGGGTGCGCGCCGACCGGGCGGCGGGCGCGTAGAGCAGGTTGACGTAGTCCCGGACCATGCGCGAGGCCAGGACCTTCGGGCCCAGCGTCACGAGGGTGTGCTTGACCATCTCCAGCCAGCGGGCGGGGAGTCCTCCATCGCCCGCGCGGTCGTAGAACCGGGCCGCGACATTGTTCTCCACCAGGTCGTACAGCGCCGCCGATTCGAGGTCGTCACGCCGGTCGTCGCTGACGCCCTCCGCCGTCGGGATCGCCCAGCCGTTCGATCCGTCGTACCACTCGTCCCACCAGCCGTCGAGGATCGACAGGTTGAGGCAGCCGTTGAGCGCCGCCTTCATGCCCGAAGTGCCGCACGCCTCAAGGGGCCGCAGGGGGTTGTTCAGCCACACGTCGCACCCGGGGTACAGGTGCTGGGCCATCCCGATGTCGTAGTCCGGCAGGAAGACGATGCGGTGCCGGACGTCCTCCCGGTCGGCGAACCGGACCAGCTCCTGGATCAGTCGCTTGCCGCCCTCGTCGGCGGGGTGCGCCTTGCCTGCGATGACGATCTGGACCGGCCGTTCGGGGTGCAGCAGCATCGACCGCAGCCGGTCCTGGTCGCGCAGCATCAAGGTCAGGCGTTTGTACGAGGGGACCCGGCGCGCGAAGCCGATCGTGAGCACGTCGGGGTCAAGGGCGTTGTCGATCCAGCCCAGTTCGGCGTCACCAGCGCCGCGCTGCCGCCATGAGGCGCGCAGCCGCTGCCGGGCTTCGACGACGAGCTTGGCCCGCAGTGTGCGCCGCAGGGCCCACAGGGCGCCCGGGTCGAGCCGGTCGAGGCCGCCCCACGCCCGCGCCTCGTCGATCCCGTCCACCAGCGCCGGGCCACCGGCGAGCGCGGTGACGTCCGGGTCCACCCACGTGGGGGCGTGCACACCGTTGGTGATCGAGGTGATGGGCACCTCGGCACCGTCGAATCCCGGCCACAGACCGGCGAACATGCCCCGGGAGACCTCCCCGTGCAGCTTGCTCACACCGTTGGCCCGCTGGGCCAGACGCAGGCCCATCAACGCCATGTTGAAGATGTTCGGGTCGCCCTCGGCGTACGTCTCCGCGCCGAGTTTCAGCACCCGGTCCACGGGGACGCCGGGGACCTGGTTGTCCTCGCCGAAGTGCCGCAGCATCAACTGCCGGTCGAACCGGTCGATCCCGGCCGGGACGGGGGTGTGGGTGGTGAACACCGTGCCCGCCCGGGTGGCTTCGAGGGCGCTGTCGAAGTCCAGCTTGTCGCTCTCGGTGAACTCGCGGATCCGTTCCAGGCCGAGGAACCCGGCGTGGCCTTCGTTGGTGTGGAACACCTCGGGGGCCGGGTGTCCGGTGATCGCGCAGAACTCCCGGACGGCCCGCACCCCGCCGACGCCGAGCAGCATCTCCTGGTGCAGCCGGTGCTCCGAAGAGCCGCCGTACAAGCGGTCGGTGACTTCGCGTTCGAGGGGTTCGTTCTCCTCGATGTCGGAGTCGAGCAGGAGCAGCGGGACCCGCCCCACCTGCGCCTTCCAGATGTTGGCGTGCAGTTCGCGGTCGTCGGGCAGGCCGATGGTGATCCGCGCGGGCCGCCCGTCGGCACCGCGGACGTGGGTCAGCGGCATGCCGTCGGGGTCGAGCACGGGGTAGTGCTCCTGCTGCCAGCCGTCGCGGGACAGCGACTGCTTGAAGTAACCGTGCCGGTAGAGCAGGCCGACACCGATGACCGGCACGCCCAGGTCGCTCGCGGCCTTGAGGTGGTCGCCGGCGAGGATGCCCAGACCCCCGCTGTACTGCGGGAGGGCGGCGGTGATGCCGAACTCCGGTGAGAAGTAGGCGATCGCGGTCGGCCGGTCACTCTCGTCAAGCTCCTGGAACCAGCGGGATCCGGTCAGATATTCGGTCAGTTCGTCGGCGGCCAGGTGCAGCCGCAACAGGAAGTCGCGGTCCTGCGCCAGTGCGGCCAGGCGTTCGGTGGGTACGGCGCCCAGGAGGCGCACCGGATCCTGGGCGACCGCCGCCCAGACGACCGGATCGATGGAGGCGAACAAGTCCCTGGTCTCGGCGTGCCAGGACCAGCGGAGGTTCATCGCCAGGTCGCCCAGCGGAGCGAGTGGCGCGGGCAGCACCGTGCGGACGGTGAATCTGCGGATAGCTCTCACGCACTCGACACTAGCCGGAACTCACCGGAACTTGCGACAGTGGATGCGTAGTCCTTGCATGGGTGGCAAAATCTTGCACACGGTCAGGTCCCGTGCCGGACAGGCGAGTTCATCCGTACGGAATGACCTTCCAGCCGTGTCCTGCACCAGATCCTGCTCGTTGGAACACCGTGACACCCATGTCTTTTTCGCAGCACTGGCCCCTTGCGCAGTTGTTTCCCGGCGTGTTGACCATGCACGGTTCTTTCGAACATGGGTAGGAGCGCTGTCATGTCGACACCGATCGGAAAGACGGCCGCACCGAAGCAGTCCGCAACGAAGAGGGCTGTCGCGAAGAAGACGACTACGCCGAAGCGTTCGGAGCGTACAAAGCACATGATCGGTCGGATTCCCATCCTGGACGTCACCCCGCTCGTGGACGGCGGCGCGCGTCCCGTCCGCGCCGTCACCGGGGAGTCCGTCCCCATCGGCGCGACCGTGTTCCGCGAGGGTCACGACGCCGTCAACGCCAATGTCGTCCTGCGGGACTCCCGCGGCAGACAGGGTCCGTGGACGCCGATGCGTCCCGGCGCGCCGGGGACGGACCGCTGGTCGGCGGAGGTCACCCCGACCTCCGAGGGCAAGTGGTCGTACGCGGTGGAGGCCTGGAGCGATCCGGTGGCCACCTGGCGGCACACCGCGGAGATCAAGATCCCGGCGGGCATCGACGTGCCCCTGGTGCTCGAAGAGGGCGCGCAGCTCCTCGAACGCGCCGCGGAGGGCGTGCCGAAGAAGAGCGGCCGGCAGATCGTGCTCGACGCGGTGGACGCGCTGCGCGACACCGTCCGGCCGCCCGCCGCCAGGATGCGCGCCGCGCTGGACAGCGCGGTGACCTACCTCCTCGACAAGTACCCCCTGCGCGAACTGGTCACGTGCAGCGAGCGCTACCCCCTGCGGGTCGAGCGCCAGCGTGCCCTGTTCGGGTCCTGGTACGAATTCTTCCCGCGCTCCGAGGGCGCGGTCATCGACCCCGAGGGGAAGGTGCCGCCGCAGTCGGGCACCTTCAAGACCGCCGCCCAGCGGCTGCCCGCCATCGCGGCGATGGGCTTCGACGTCGTGTACCTGCCGCCGGTCCACCCGATCGGCTACGCCTACCGCAAGGGCCCGAACAACTCCCTGACGGCGGGCCCGTACGACCCCGGCTGCCCGTGGGCGATCGGCTCCCAGGAGGGCGGGCACGACGCGGTCCATCCGGACCTGGGCACGCTGGACGACTTCGACGCGTTCGTGGCCAGGGCGCGCGAGCTGCGACTCGAAGTCGCCCTGGACTTCGCCCTCCAGTGCTCCCCCGACCACCCGTGGGTCGAGAAGCACCCGGAATGGTTCAACCGCCGCGTCGACGGCACGATCGCGTACGCGGAGAACCCGCCGAAGAAGTACCAGGACATCTACCCGGTCGCGTTCGACGCGGACTACCCCGGGATCCTCCGCGAGACGCTGCGGGTCCTGCGGCACTGGATGAAGCACGGCGTGCGGATCTTCCGGGTGGACAACCCGCACACCAAGCCGGTGATGTTCTGGGAGAAGGTCATCGCCGAGATCAACGCCAAGGACCCCGATGTCATCTTCCTGGCCGAGGCGTTCACCCGCCCGGCGATGATGCACACCCTGGGGAAGGCCGGCTTCCAGCAGTCCTACACGTACTTCACCTGGCGTAACGGCAAGGCCGAACTCGAGGAGTACCTCACCGAAATCAGTGGTGAGTCCGCCGCGTACATGCGGCCGAACTTCTTCGTCAACACTCCGGACATCCTGCACGCCTACCTTCAGTACGGCGGGCCCGCGGCCTTCAAGATCCGCGCCGCACTGGCCGGAACGCTGTCGCCGACGTGGGGGGTCTACGCCGGTTTCGAGCTGTACGAGCACGTGCCCGCGAAACCGGGCGGTGAGGAGTACCTCGACTCCGAGAAGTACCAGTACAAACCGAGGGACTGGGCGGCCGCGGAGCGCGAAGGCCGGTCCCTCGCGCCCTACCTCACGACGCTCAACCGGCTGCGTCGGCGCCACCCCGCGCTGCAGCAGCTCCGGAACGTGCATTTCCACCATGTCGACAACGACGCGCTCATCGCGTATTCCAAACGCACGCGTGTCGGAGAGGCCGACGACATCGTTCTCGTGGTGGTGAACCTCGATCCGCAGAACGCGCACGAGGGCACCGTCTCGCTGGACCTGCCTGCGCTGGGGATGGACTGGCAGGACGGCTTCCCGGTACACGACGAAGTTACCGGGGCCGTCTTCCACTGGGGTCAGAAGAACTACGTGCGACTGGACCCCGCCCACGAACCGGCGCATCTCTTCTCGGTGCGGAGGCACTCCCCGTGATCGGCAACGCTGCGTCAGTCAACCAGCCCGTACGCGACACCTTCGAGGACACGCCGCCCCGGGACCGCGATCCCCTGTGGTTCAAGCGCGCCGTCTTCTACGAAGTCCTGGTCCGGTCGTTCCAGGACAGCAACGGCGACGGCACCGGCGACCTCAAGGGCCTGACCCAGAAACTGGACTACCTCCAGTGGCTCGGCGTGGACTGCCTGTGGCTGCCGCCGTTCTTCGCCTCGCCGCTGCGCGACGGCGGTTACGACGTGTCCGACTACACCGCCGTCCTCCCGGAGTTCGGCGACCTCGCCGACTTCGTGGAGTTCACCGACGCCACGCACAAGCGCGGCATGCGGGTGGTGATCGACTTCGTCATGAACCACACCAGCGACCAGCACATGTGGTTCCAGGAGTCGCGCAAGAACCCCGACGGCCCGTACGGCGACTACTACATGTGGGCCGACGACGACAAGAGCTACGACGACGCCCGGATCATCTTCGTCGACACCGAGACGTCCAACTGGACGTACGACCCGGTCCGCAAGCAGTACTTCTTCCACCGCTTCTTCAGCCACCAGCCGGATCTCAACTACGAGAACCCGCGGGTGCAGGAGGAGATGATGGCCGGCCTGCGGTTCTGGCTCGACCTCGGCATCGACGGCTTCCGGCTGGACGCGGTGCCCTACCTGTTCGCGCAGGAGGGCACCAACTGCGAGAACCTCCCCGCCACCCACGAGTTCCTGAAAAGGGTCCGCAAGGAGGTCGACGACCAGTACCCGGACACGGTGCTGCTCGCCGAGGCCAACCAGTGGCCGGAAGACGTCGTCGACTACTTCGGCGACGGCGACGAGTGCCACATGGCATTTCACTTCCCGGTGATGCCGCGCATCTTCATGGCGGTGCGGCGCGAGTCGCGCTACCCGATCTCGGAGATCCTCACCAACACCCCGTCCATCCCCGGCAACTGCCAGTGGGGCATCTTCCTGCGCAACCACGACGAGCTGACGCTCGAAATGGTGACGGACGAAGAGCGCGACTACATGTACGCGGAGTACGCCAAGGACCCCCGGATGCGCGCCAACGTCGGCATCCGCCGGCGGCTCGCCCCGCTACTCGACAACGACCGCAACCAGATCGAGCTCTTCACCGCGCTGCTGCTGTCGCTGCCCGGATCACCCGTCCTGTACTACGGCGACGAGATCGGGATGGGCGACAACATCTGGCTCGGCGACCGGGACGGCGTGCGGACACCCATGCAGTGGACGCCGGACCGGAACGCCGGTTTCTCCACGTGCGACCCGGGCAGGCTCAACCTGCCGGCCATCATGGACCCGGTCTACGGCTACCAGGTCACCAACGTCGAAGCGCAGATGGCGAACGCGAGTTCGCTGCTCCACTGGACCCGCCGGATGATCGAAGTGCGCAAGCAGAACCCGGCGTTCGGGCTCGGCACCTACACCGAGCTGCAGTCCAGCAACCCGAGCGTGCTGGCCTTCTGGCGGGAGTACCAGGACGACATCGTCCTGTGTGTGCACAACTTCTCCCGGTTCGCGCAGCCGACGGAACTTGATCTGCGCCAGTTCGAAACGCACGTACCGGTCGAGCTACTCGGCGGGGTCTCCTTCCCGCCGATCGGCGAACTGCCGTACCTCCTGACCCTCGCGGGACATGGTTTCTACTGGTTCCGCCTCACCCGAGGAGAGAACACGTTGTGACGGAATCCACCCGTCCCCTTCAGCTCGGCCTCGATCTTGATCTCGCGGCCGTCGACACCCTGCTCAGCGACTGGCTGCCACAGCAGAGATGGTTCGCGGGCAAGGGCAGGCCGCTGGAGGGGGTCGAGGTGGCACACGCCGTCGAACTCGTACCGGGTGAGCCGGGGATGGTCCACCTGCTCGCCCGGTCCCGGCACCTGGACGGTACGCGGGAGTTGTACCAACTCCTGCTCGGCATCCGCGCGGAACCACTGGACCGGCTCACTCATGCGACTATCGGCCTGTTAGCGGACGGTCGGGTCCTGTACGACGCCGCCCACGACTCCGAGTTGACCCGCTGGCTGCTGGAACGGTTCCTCGAACAGCGGTCCAAGGAACCGAACAGCGTCGGGACGATAGGTTTCCACCGGCGTCCGGGCACCCGGGTGAGCCCCGGTCTCACCGGCCTGGCCATCGGCGCCGAACAGTCCAACACCTCAATCGTCTTCGGCGACGAGGTGATCCTGAAACTGTTCCGCCGGATCCTCCCCGGCACCAACCCCGACCTCGAAGTCTCCCTCGCCCTGGCCGACGCCGGCTCACAGTTCATCCCGGCGCCGGTGGGGTGGTTCGAGATGCCAGTCTCACTTGCGATGGGCGCGGAGCGTCCCGGAGCGCGTCCGGAGGACGCGGCCCGCCGCGGAGCGGCTGTGGTGCACAGTCCGGCGACGCGTGGACGCCGAGTGGATCCGGAGCGAAGCGACGGGGACATTCGGAAAACGCCCGTGCTTGGAGCCGTCATGACCAGCCAGAACACCACCCTCGGCATGCTCCAGGAGTTCCTGCGCACCGGGACCGACGGCTGGGACCTGGCCAAGGCCTCCGTGCGCGACCTGTACGCCGACGCCGGAGCACTCGGCTACGAGGTCACCGCCTCGGCCGCCGGGGGTGACTTCGCGGCGGAGTCCTACCGGCTCGGCACCGCCACCGCCGAGGTGCACGCCGACCTCGCCCGGTCACTGCCGACCGCACTGGCCGGAGCCGATGAACTGGCTGCTGTGGCCGCCGCCATGACTGAGCGTCTGGCCGACGCGTCGGTCGCCGTCCCGGCCCTGTCACCGTACGCCGACCGGCTGCGGACCGCGTACGCCGATCTCGAAATGCTCGGCCGCGACGGGCAGACCGTGCCCGTGCAGCGCATCCACGGGGACTTCCACCTCGGCCAGGTGATGCGCACGACACGCCGCTGGGTGCTCATCGACTTCGAAGGCGAGCCGTCGAAGCCGCTCAGCGACCGCCGGGCGCTGCACTCGCCGTTGCGCGATGTCGCCGCGATGCTCCGGTCGTTCGACTACGCCGCCCGGCACCTGCTCGCCGACCTCCGGCACGGTCCGGACGACCCGCCCGCCTACCTGGTCCGCCGGGCCGAGGAGTGGGCCGACCGCAACCGCGAGGCGTTCTGCGCCGGTTACGCGAAGGCGGGCGGCGTCGACCCGCGGGCGGAACCCGTACTGCTGCGCGCCTTCGAGACCGACAAGGCGGTGTACGAGGTCGTCTACGAGCACGACAACCGCCCGTCCTGGCTCCCGGTCCCGCTGGACGCCGTCCGCAGGTTGGCCCGCTGACTTTTCCGCACACCCAGCCGAAAGGAGCCCCCGAGGTGACAACCTCGAACAGGAACGGCAAACCGAAGAAGTCCGCTGCACGGAAGACTCCCGCGCGGAAGACCGCAGTACAGCAGGACCCGGTACAGCAGGACCCGGTACAGCAGGACCCGGTACAGCAGGACCCAGCGCAGGAGCCCACCGTACGAAAGGCCGTTCCGCGCGCCCGCACGGCGAAGAAGCCACCCGTCGTGCCGGCCACCACGGCTCCCCTCGATCCCGCGGACCTGAGCCGACTGGTCGGCGGGTCGCACCACGACCCGCACGCCCTGCTCGGCGCGCATCCTGCCGAAGGCGGCGTAGTCGTACGGGTGTTGAAGCCGTGGGCGACCGCTGCGACCGTCCTGGTGGGCGATACGCGGATCCCCCTGGCGCTGGAGTCCGACGGCCTGTTCAGCGGGCTGGTCCCCGGTGAGGAGAAAGTCCCCGACTACCGGCTTGAAATCGCGTACGAGGATTCCAAGGTCGAATCAGACGACCCGTACCGTTTCCTGCCCACGGTCAGCGACTTCGACCAGCACCTGATCGGCGAGGGCCGGCACGAGCGCCTGTGGGACGCGCTCGGCGCGCACGTCCGGTCGATGATCACCTCAAGCGGCCCGGTGACCGGAACGTCCTTCGCGGTCTGGGCGCCCAACGCCCGGGGCGTGCGGGTCATAGGGGACTTCAACTACTGGGACGGCGCGGCGCACCCTATGCGCACGCTCGGGTCAAGTGGCGTGTGGGAACTGTTCGTTCCCGGAGTGGGCGACGGCACGAAGTACAAATACGAGGTCCTCGGCCGCGACGGTGTATGGCGGCAGAAGGCCGACCCGATGGCCTTCGCCACCGAAATCCCGCCGTCCACCGCGTCCCTCGTGCACACCTCCGACTACATCTGGGGCGACGACGAATGGCTGCGCAAGCGGAGTGAGTCCGTGCCGGTCCGCGAAGCCATAAGCGTGTACGAGGTCCACCTCGGTTCGTGGCGACCCGGCCTGTCCTTTGTCGAGCTGGCCGAGCAACTCCCCACGTACGTCAGCGATCTCGGCTTCACCCACGTCGAGTTGCTGCCGGTGGCTGAACACCCGTACGGCGGCTCCTGGGGTTACCAGGTCTCGTCCTACTACGCCCCGACCGCGCGCTTCGGCACCCCCGACGAGTTCAAGCTCCTGGTCGACGCGCTGCACCGGGCCGGGATCGGCGTGATGATCGACTGGGTTCCCGCGCACTTCCCGAAGGACGCGTGGGCGCTGGCCCGCTTCGACGGCACGCCGCTGTACGAGCACCCCGACCCGCGGCGCGGCGAACACCCGGACTGGGGAACACTGGTCTTCGACTACGGGCGTCACGAGGTGCGCAACTTCCTGGTGGCCAACGCGGTGTTCTGGTGCGAGGAGTTCCACATTGACGCGCTGCGGGTCGACGCGGTGGCTTCGATGTTGTATTTGGACTACTCCCGCGAGCACGGCGATTGGGCGCCCAATGAGCACGGCGGCCGGGAGAACCTGGACGCGGTGAAGTTCCTCCAGGAGATGAACGCGACGCTCTACCGCCGGGTCCCGGGCGCGATCACCATCGCCGAGGAGTCGACGGCGTGGGCGGGCGTGACCCAGCCGACCTCAACGGGCGGCCTGGGCTTCGGGTTCAAGTGGAACATGGGCTGGATGCACGACTCGCTGGAGTACATCGCCAACGAGCCGATACACCGTCAGTACCACCACAACGAGATCACGTTCTCACTGATGTACGCGTGGAGCGAGAACTACATACTGCCGATCAGCCACGACGAGGTCGTGCACGGCAAAAAGTCACTGCTGCACAAGATGCCCGGCGACCGCTGGCAGCAGATGGCGAACGTACGGGCCTACCTGGCCTTCATGTGGGCGCACCCCGGTAAGCAACTCCTTTTCATGGGAACGGAGTTCGCCCAGGACTCGGAGTGGTCCGAGGTGCGCGGCCTGGACTGGTGGCTGCTTGAGCACGCCGAACACCAGGGTGTGCAGAAGCTGGTCCGCGACCTGAACGCCGGCTACCGCGCCTCACCCGCACTGTGGGAGTTGGACACCTCCCCGGAGGGCTTCAGCTGGATCGACGGCGGCAACGCGGCCGACAACGTGCTGTCGTTCATCCGGCGCGGGGATTCCACACAGCTGGCGTGCGTGGCGAACTTCTCGCCCGTACTGCGCAGCGGCTTCCGGGTCGGCCTTCCCGCGGTCGGCCGCTGGCGTGAGGCGCTGAACACCGACGCCGAGACGTATGGCGGCTCGAACGCGGGCAACTGCGGCGTAGTGGTGGCGGAGGCTGTGCCGTGGCACGGGCAGCCGGCGTCGGCGGTGCTGACGCTGCCGCCGCTGGGGGTGTTGTGGCTGGTGCCTGAGTGACTCCCGTCGGCGCCCTCGTACGGCAAGTCCGCACGAGGGCGCCGACGCGCTTCAGGGAGCGAGAGCCGCCCAGCTCCACGCTCCGGCCCCAAAACCTTTCGATGACTAGAATTAAGGCAGAATTAGAGCTAGAATAAGGTCATGACTCTTCCTACGATATTGCCTATGGCCGAAGTCAAAGCCAAGTTCTCGGAGTACATCACCGAGGTGCAGACCACCCGTGAGCGCATCGTTCTCACCCGCAACGGGCGTGCGGCCGCGATGTTGATCTCTGTCGAGGACTTCGAGTCGATGCAGGAAACCATCGAGATCCTGTCCGACCCGGAGCAGATGGCCCGCATCCGTGAGGCAGAGGCAGAAGCTGCCCGCGGCGAGTACCACACCCAGGCGGAGATCGACGACCTGCTCGCCGAACGACTGCGTACCTCCCGGGAGAAGAGCGGTAAGAACGCGTGACTGACCAGGGGGGGCTGTACAAGATCGAAGCCCGGCCCGCCGCGCGGCGGGCGCTCACCGAGCGCCTGCCCCAGGCCGTTGCGGTCAGCGCGTGGGAGTTCATTACCGGCGCCCTGGCCCAAGACCCCCACAGAGTCGGCAAGCCGCTGGAAAACGAACTCGCCGGTTACTGGTCCGCCCGACGCGGCGAATACCGCATCATCTACCAGATCAAGGACCACATCGTCACCGTGGTCGTCATCGATATCTCGCACCGCCGCGATATCTACCGCCGCCGGTGAGTGGGGGAGAACGTAATGGGGATGATCCCCAGCAGGTTCCCCTTGAGGCTTTCCGCTCGGACGCGGGCAACTGCGGCGTAGTGGTGGCGGCGGCTGTGCCGTGGCACGGGCAGCTGGCGTCGGCGGTGCTGACGCTGCCGCCGCTGGGGGTGTTGTGGCTGGTGCCTGAGTGAGTGGAACTCCCCGGTGCCGCGCTCCCTTCCGAGTGCGGCACCGGGGAGTTTTGCGCATTTTCAACCCACCACGCCCATACTGGACGCAGACGTATGTATTGGCCGCAGAGGAGGAGCACGCCATGACCGAGGTGCTACCCGACTGGCTCTACCCGGCACCGATAGGGGGCTGGACGGTCGACGACCTCGCCCGTATCCCCCGTGACGCGCCGCGGACAGAGCTCCTGGAGGGGTCCCTCATCATGATGTCGCCGCAGAGCCAGTTCCACTCCCGGGTGATGAGGCGACTGGCCAATGCTTTGGACCTCCAGATGCCGGACGGCGTTATCGTCGAGACCGAGATGGCGGTCCGTCTCTCCCGGAAGAGCGCTCCCGAGCCGGACATCCTCGTCTACCGCGACGACTACGAAGACGAAGAGTCCCTGATCAGTCCGGAAGACGTGCTCCTGGCGATCGAAATCGTCTCGGCGGAGTCCGAGGAGCGCGACCGGATCAGCAAGCCGTTCCGTTACCAGAACGCGGGCATCCCCAATTTCTGGCGCGTTGAGAAGTACAAGGACGACAGCGGGCGGCTCCGGGCCGAGATCCACGTCTTCCGCCTCGATACGGTCACGAGCGTCTATGTGGAGGCACCGGTGGGTGGTGTGCGTGGAGAACTCGCTCTCAGCAGCCCGTTCCCCCTGCGTATCGATGTTGCGGAGCTGTATCCGTGACGGCGGGGAGAAGGCCGCAGCCACCGAGGTCATCGGAGACCGTTGAGATCCTCGCTGACCTCGGGCAGATGACGCGTATCCGCGAGTCACAGGCCGAAGGCACACGCGGGGAGTTCCACTCCCAGGAAGAGGTCTCGGCTCTCCTCATGGAGAGGTCGCGGATTTCCGGGGACGCCGTGTGAGCTGATGGTTTCTGTCCGCGAACACAGCAGTGCCCTCGTGCGGAGTGATCCGTGCGAGGGCACTGTCGTTGTGCGGTTTGCTGCTGGGCTGTGCCTTGCTTGAGCACAACGACTACCCGAAGGCTAGCCGTTGATGAGCGCCTTGTTGATGCCGTAGCCGGGGATGTGCAGCACACCACCGAACTGTCCCCACAGTGTCGCCTCCACATTGGTGAAGAACGCCACGGGCACGTTGGGTGGCTGGAAGCTCGGGGAGAACGTGATGGGGATGATCCCCAGCAGGTTTCCTTTGAGGCTTTCCGCGTACATCGTGGTCTTGGCGCCGGGTGTCTTCCAGATCGAGTCCATGTAGGACTTGCTGCCCTTGTCGGACACGATCTCGACCGGCCTCCCGAACGGATCCTTGACGACCATGCTCAGGTTCCAGATGTCGAGACCGCCCGACACCTCGAACTTCATGACCTTCTTCTCTTCGCCCTTGAGGGTCTTGACTGTCACCACACCCTTGTAGTCCATGCCCGCCATGGCGAGCAGGGACGACTTGAGCTTGAACGGCTCGGCGTTGACGAAGACTCCGCCGTCGCCGGGCTGGATCGTCGGCGGACCTTCCACCGGGCACGGGAAGCGTGGCTTGGCCGAACCCGACTCAGACTTCGAGGCCGAGGCCGAGGCCGACGGTGATGCGGACTTTGACGGCGATGCCGTGGACGTCTTCTCAGTCGACTTCGGGGTGCCGGTGGCCGTGCCCGTAGCCGCGGAGGGTTCCCCCACGGCCTTCGGCGTCCCCTGCGTTGCCGGCGTCTCATCGGCCTTCGGCGTGCCGCTGGTCGCCGTGGCGACCGGCGGTTGGAGCAGCTTCGTGATGTCGGTCAGGCCCTGCTGGATCGGACCGGGAGTCTGAGACTCCATCGTAGGCGTCCCGGATTTCGGATCCGGCTTCAGCACACCCGAAGTCTGTGCCGATCCAGGCGCCGGAACGAAGTTCGGCAGCGGATTCCGCGTCGCACTGTTCGGTGCGGATGCCGAAGATGCCGCCGACGTCGCCGAACTCGGAGTCGCAGTAGCCGACTTCGAGGCGGAAGCCGACGTGGACGGTGAGGCCGAGACACACGGCCCCTCCGCGTACGGAACCGAAGGCATCGGGATGTCCGGCTGCCCGGACCCCGGGGCCGCCGAAGCGAGCCCCACTGTGCCGACCACACCGGCGACAGCCAGCGTGATCGCGGCCAGCGCGCGGCCCGGCGAGGTGCCACCGGAGACTGCGTGCCGCCCCGGCCTGGCCTGGCCGCCACGCTGGACGCCGAAGGTCTGTACGACCGGAGCCGTCAGCTTGGCTCCGGGCGCCCTGTCGGCGCCGAACATCCCATCGGCTTCGGCCGTCCGCTTGGCCAGGAGGTCACCGGACCGGTCAGCCTCACCCTTGGGGCGGGTTTCCGGGCCGGCGTCGAGTTCCCCCAGGCGGCCGTCCTCATGCGCTGTGTCCTGATGCGCTGTGTCCTGATGCGCTGTGTCCTGATGCGCTGTGTCCTGATGCGCTGTGTCCCGCGGCTCGTCCCCAGTCGCCGGGAACTGTCCGGTGTCACCGTTCTGACGCCCGAACAGGTCGCCGAGGCCGGTCTCGCCTTCGCCGCCGTCACCGAAGTGGTCCGGCTCGGGCGGTTGCGATTCGCCGTCGGCATCGGGGTCGTACGCCCAGGCCGTGGCCAGTGCACCACCGATCACCGCGAGGAGTGTGCCGACGAAGAAGCCGCCGAAGGTCGCCGCGATGACGGCCACCAGACCGAGCACCATTGCCGCGACACCGCAGAAGATCCGCAGTGCCGGCTGGAACCACAAGGTCAACCCGAGGCCGATCATCGCCATGGAGATGAAGATCGCGGCGGTTCCGCTGCCGCTCTGGATCCGTACGGTGACCTGACCCGTGCTCAGTTCGTTGTACGGCGCCCACAAGATCGGTACCGCCGCCAGCATGACCAGGAACCCGGCCCAGAACGGCCGCCGCTTGCGCCATTGCTTGAAAGCCGTGCGATTCCGCTTGAATCCGCCCTCAGCGCGCTTCGCCGCCGCGTGGGACTGTCGACCGTCGTCCGCCCGCTGTTCCCCTGTTCCGTCAGCCCCCATCAGCACTTCCGGCTGGGCCGGTATCGGCTGTTCAGCGGTCACCTGTTCTCCCTGATCTTCCCTACCTGCGCTGCTGACTGCCATGGGCGCGGAACGCCCTCGGCCGGGCCGGGCGAACCGTGGTCCGCCCGACCCGGCCGAGACTGCTTACTTCTTCACGCCGCATTCTTCGCCGTTGGGCTCCAACGAGAGGTTGAGGCCCTTCAGGTAGAACTTGTCGGCCTGCGCGGAGTAGGCAACCTGCACGCCGTTGTCCAGGACCATCCGGGTGGACTGCTGGCCGAACATGCCGGGGATGCCCGAGCCGTTCTTCTGCGGTCCCTTGCCGACGGGGTTGACTGCCCCGTTCGGACCAGGCACGGGCTGGCCGTTCGGGCCCAGCTTCACGTTCGGGTCGATGGTGCCGCCCTTCATCAGCGACGCGTCGATACCGATGTCGATGTTCTCGAAGGTCGCGTCACCGCTGAGGGACTCAAGGGCGACGACCAGGTTCTCGGCCTTGGCCGGCTTTCCAGCCTCCTGACCGGCCTTCACCTTGAGGATGATCATCGGCAGACCCAGCATCGACGGCACCTTGACCGACTGACACAGGTTGGTGATCTCCGCGGAGCTGAAGGCTGCGTTCGCGACCGCGTGCGGCTTGCCGTCGATGGTGTACGCGACACTTCCGTACTGGCTGAAGTCCTTGCCGTCGAGCTTGTCCATGCTCATCCGGAAGGTGCCACCGGCCACGGTCATCGAGACCGGCACAGCACCCGAGGCCACACCGGCACCCATCGCGCCGAGCGCGACAACGGCCGGGATCATCACAACGCCGAAGCGCTTCCAACGCGTACCGCCGGAAGCGGTCATTTTCTTGTCCACGGTCCTCCTCAGGGACGGACCTCCGCGCCGGACCCGGGCTGGGGCGCCGGGCGCGCGGGAGGTCGAGACACGCACATGCGGGTCGTGCCTGCCGAGGGGATGGACGCTGGCGAGGATCTTGCACCTGCCGCAGCGTTTCTCCGGAGCGGGCACGGCCCTGGATGGGGATGTCCGCGTTCTCGTTTCGACCCCGGCCGGCTGCCGGGGGAGAAGGGGAATTACGGACCGAGCGGCCCTGATCGTCGTCCAGTCCCGGGCTTCGCACAAGGGCTCTAGTTACTCGCTGGTACGCATGAACTTTCATGCATCCCACACGATGTGACCCGGCGATGACTCAGCGTCCGAATGGGTCAGTTGAGGCGATTCAGTACGTGCGATTTAGCAGGTAATGCCCGTTTCATCCGGACACGCAGCGTGCCGTTCCCACCTTGAGTCAAAAGAAGGCAAAGTTTGCTGGTCATCAGCATGAATCCGGAGACGTGCATCACCTTGTCGACAAGGCGGCACAGGTCGGGATCGCGCCTGAGAACCCACGGAGCGGGGATGGTTCAGATCAGCGACGACGGCGCCAGGAATCAATCCTGCTCGGATCCACCGCGTTCCTCGGCGAGGATCTCGTCCACACGGTTCGCGAACGTTGGGTCACCACTGACGAACGTGGGGATGTCCATCGGCTCGGCCCAACGACGCGCCCGCAAGGCCGCGAGGTGGATGCCCTCCCGGATAATTTCAGCCTCGGAAACGCCGTCGCGCGCGGCGGCTTCCTTGATGACCGCAAGATCAGCAGGGTCGGCGTGGACCATGGTTCGTTTCAAAGCCCTAAAGGTATGCCGCCTGCCTCACACCATGATCTCCAATCTTTGACGCTGGTCGCCCGGAACGCAGAAACGGCCCCCGAAGGAGCCGTTCCCATGAAGCAGTCGTCGCTCAGAACAGCACGCTCGTCAGCGACGCCCGCGCCTTCGCCACCCGCGGGTCGTCCGTACCCGTGACCTCGAAGAGCTCAAGCAGGTGCAGACGCGCCTTCGTGCGATCGTCACCGGCCGTCACCCGGACGGTGTCGATCAGGCGGAGGAAGGCGTCCTCCACGTGACCGCCGATCAGGTCCACGTCGGCGGCCAGGGTCTGGGCGTCGACGTCCTTCGGGCGCTCGGCGGCGTCCGCGCGGACCTTGGTCAAGTCGACGTCCTGCGTACGGATCATCAGCTCGACCTGGGCGAGCGCGAGTTTCGCTTCGGTGTGCGCCGGGTTGTCGGCGAGGACGTTGCGGTACGCCTGCGCGGCACCGTCCAGGTCGCCGGCGTCCAGGGCCTCTTCGGCCGGGGCGAGGAGCGGGTCGCCGGCGGGCTCCTCGTCCTCCGCCGCGGCCTCAGGAACGGCGGCGGCACCGTCCATGACCACGCCGTTCAGGCCGAAGCGCTCCTGGCCGAGCTGGATGATCTGGTCGAGGGTCTGCCGGAGTTCCGGCTCCCCCACCGCGCCCTGGAACAGCGGCGCGGGCTGCCCGGCGAGCACGGCGAAGACCGCCGGGATGCTCTGGATGCCGAACATCTGCACAAGACGGGGGTTGGCATCGGCGTCGACCTTGGCCAGGATGAAGCGCCCGGCGTATTCGACGGCGAGCTTTTCCAGGATCGGGCCGAGCTGCTTGCAGGGCTCGCACCACTCGGCCCAGAAGTCGAGGATGACCGGGGCCTGCTCGGACAGAGCGAAGACTTCGGCCTCGAAGGTTTCTTCGGAGACGTTGATGATCACGTTGACGGCGGTGGCGTCGCCTGCCTCACCGGCAGGGGTCGCGGCGCGTTGGGCGGCCGCCTCGGATGCGGCCTTGACGGCCCCGAGGTCGACGACTCCGCGCATAGACATGTTCCGTGGCTGCATGGGGCTATCTTCCCCCGAACCTCCGCACGCGTGTGCACCGGTTCGGCGGATAGGCAGATACGCCGACAGCGGATCCCCCTGGACGCGCCGGGAACCAACCTCATCCGCCGTCCGCCGGTATGCGGACGCTTGAATGAACAGTTGGTTCCGGGCAGTGGCTTCACAAGGCGCTCTTAGATCCCCATCCAGGCACCGTGATTCGCTACGGCCCGTAGCGTAACTGCAACCACCCATTGAGCGCCACCGCCACCCCTCGTCTCGCAGTACACCGTACGAGCGGGTAACGTGACGCGCCGTACGTGGTGGACCGGAAGATTTTCCGTTGCTGTCCGGACAATCAGGGACAGTTCAGACGTGGTTTCCGGGCATTTTTCGGCGAGTTCGTTCGCTCACGGCTGGACACCGGATCAATGAAGACGGGACGGATCCGTGACGGAGACCACACCCGGGGACCGTGCGCTGGACCTCGCGAACAGCGCACCAGGCCTCATTCCGGGCATCTCGCCAAGCCGGACCTCCGCTGTCCCTCCGACTCCCACCCCGACTCCCGCTGTCTCTCCGGCTCCCGCCCGCCCACAGGGTCGGCCGCGCAGCGTCCGCGCCGACGACGCGATCCTCGTCGCCACCCGCGAGCTCCTGGCTGAGCGCGGTTGGGCGGACCTGACCATGGGCGACGTCGCGGCCCGCGCGAACGTGGCCAAAACCACCCTCTACCGCCGCTGGCCGTCGAAACAGGAACTCGCGATGGCCGCCGTCGCGGACATGCTCGGCGCCCTCGCGCTGCCCGACGAGGGAGACCTGCGCTCCGTCATCGAGTCAGTCGTACGGCAGTTCACCGATCTGCTGACCCGCCCCGAGATGCAGACCGCCCTGATGGGTCTGGTCGCCGACTCGACACGTGATCCCGCGCTGCGCAACCGGGTCAGGGAGACGATCGTGGAGCCGCAGAAGATCCTCGTCGTCCGGGGCCGCGAACGCGCGCTGGCCCGCGGCGAGATCCACGCGCCCGCCCAGATCGACGTGGACCTGGTCTTCGACATCATCGCGGGCACCGTCGTCCAGCACATGCTGATCAGCGACGGCCCGGCGGCCGAGGAGTGGATCGGACGCTTCGTACGGTTCGTGTCGACTGGCCTGGGTGTGCCACAGCGTCTCCCCGGGGACTGAACCCGCAGCGGCTGACGCCGTGGGCCCCGGCCTCCGGACCCCGAAAGTCCAGAATCGAGTACGGGTCGCCACCTCGCGAGGTGGCGACCCGTACTCGATTCTGGCTTTTCTGCTTCTGACAGAACGTCAGGCTGTCTACGGCGTCAGGCAGTCTGAGTGGCCTGCTCACCCTGCGGCCGCATCTTGTCCTTCATCTTCGCGTCGAAGACGAACGGGCCGAACGGCAGGACCGAGGCCAGGAACGCCAGCCCGGTGGTCTTGTTGTCCCAGTTGAGCTTGATCTTCATCTCGACGGCCAGCGCCAGGTAGGCGATGAACAGCACGCCGTGCACCAGACCCATCACCGGGACGGCGTTGAAGTCGGTCGTGCGCTTGAGCACCGAGCAGATCAGCAGCAGCAGGTAGGAACAGCCTTCGAGCTTGGAGACCAGCAGGAAGCGCGGCACAGGGTTGGACGTCAGCACGGATTCACCTCGGGAAGGCAGCTACGGAGATTGGGGGTTCAGACGGTCACGGGTGCCGGGGTCTCCAGAACACCGGATGCCTGGACCTCCTCGACGGCCTTGCGCTCGGCGAAGAACGACGCGAGCGGGATCGTGCCGGCCAGCATCAGGACGATCATGCGTGTGTGCGGCCAGCGCATCTTCTGCGCGAGGTCGAAGGTCACGCCCAGGTAGATCATGTAGAGCAGGCCGTGGATCTGGGCGACGGCCATGCTCAGGCCCGCCGAGACGTTCACGCCGAAGACGTACTTGACCACCATCTCGACGCAGAACAGCAGCAGCCAGACGCCGGTGACATAAGCCATCGCTCGGTAGCGGGTGAGTACGGCAGGCTTCACGGCGGACACCTTCGATCGCGGGCGGCGCGCTCGAACCGTGGTCCCGCGCGACTGTTTTCACAATGGCGCAAGCAGTTTACGTCGCCGCTGGCGGTGCTCCGGCACTCGCCCCCGGCGCATCACCGGACGTCGGCTCGGCCGCTTGGAAGTCCCCCGCGTCCACCCGCAGGACGCGCAGCAGCCGGAAGATCTCCGCGCACTGCGCGGCGTCGTACACCCCGAGTCCGAAGTCGTCGGCCATGAGTTCGGCGGTGGCGCGTTCGACCACGTCGCGTCCGGTGGCGGTGATCACGGCGAGTACGCCGCGCCCGTCGCGCGGGTTGGGCCGCCGGTCGACGAAGCCCGCGGCCTTCAGCCGGTCGATGGTGTTGGTGACGCTCGTCGGATGGACCATCAGCCGCTCGCCGATCTTCGACAGCGGGAGCTGTCCGTGACGGCTGAAGGTGAGCAGGACGAGTGCCTCGTAGCGGGCGAAGGTCAGTCCGTGCGGTTTGAGGACCGCGTCCGCGCCGGCGAGGAGGATCTGCTGGGCCCGCATGACCGACGTGATGGCTGCCATCGGTGGGTGCTCGCCCCACCGCGCCGCCCAGGAGTCCGCAGCGCGTTCGATCGGATCGAAGGGGAGGTTCAGCGGCTTGGGCACGGGACCACCGTAACGGGGGCCGCGGTTCGCCCCGCACCTTGGTCGCGCGCCGGTCGGCGAGTGAAGCATGCACAGGGACCGGACCGGGCCGGAAATGCCACCTTGACCAAACCTTGCCAAAATCAAGACATGAACCCGGACGGCGCAGCCGCCGGACTCCCTACGGTCGCCGAGTCGAAGCGGTCGGCCTGTGGATCCTCAAGCGCTGGGCCGAGTACCTGACCGTGGTGGCCCCGGCCGCCACCTGAGGCCGCCCACCGGCCGTTACTCCGCGAGGAGGCGTTCGACGGTCTCCAGTTTGGCCGTCATGCCGTCGGTGACGCCGGCCCGGATGTCGGCCTTCAGGACCAGGCTGACGCGTCCGGCGCGGGCCTCGACGGCCTGGACGGCGCGCTTGACGACGTCCATGACCTCGTCCCAGTCGCCTTCGAGGGTGGTGAACATGGAGTCCGTACGGTTGGGGAGGCCGCTTTCGCGGACCACCTTCACGGCTTCCGCGACGTACGAGCCGACCTCTTCGCCGACGCCGACGGGGCTGACGGAGAACGCGACGATCATGTGATGCCTTCCAGCAGGGCTACCCGGCGGCGATCTCGTCCAGCAGGTCGGCCACCGCGCGGGGCGCGGACAGCGGGGCCTCATGGCCCGTGTCGATCATCTCGTACGGAATGCCCTCGGCCTCAAGCCGCTGCCTGGTGAAGGTCGCCGGATACGAGGCCGGGGTGCGACTGCAGAAGATGTACGTACGGGGAACCCGCAGTGCCTCGGGCTCGGTCAGGAGCAGCTTGTCGTAGGCGGGCCGGGCCGGGGAGGGCACCAGGCGGGCGCTGGCCCACGCGGCGGTCTGTGCGTCGAGGCCGTCCCCGGCGGTGAGCGCCACCGGGTTCAGCCAGGCCGCGGGCCGGGGTGGCCCCAGCTGGCGGCGCAGCGCCTCGGGCACGGTGTCGGCCACGCTCTGGCCGGGCGGCGGCACCGGGGCGTCGAGGTAGACGGTCTCGCGCACCCGCCCGGCGGCGTACTGAGTGACGGCCGCGGCGACGACCCCGCCCTGACTGTGGCCGACGAGGATGACGTCCGTGAGGTCGTGGTAGCGCAGCAGGTCGGCGATGTCGGTGGTCCAGGTGGCCAGACTGACGGGCCGGTCGGCGAGGTGCGCGCGGTCGCCGGCGCCGGTGAGGCTGGGAGTCCAGACCTGGTGTCCGTAGCGTTCGAGGAGTGGTCGCACGCGGACCCAGGACCAGCCGCCCCGGAACGCGCCGTGGATGAGCACAAAAACGGCCATGAACCACCCCCCTGTGGGCGATCACCGTACTGTGCGGCGAACGGTCCCCACCAGACCTGTCACCGGCGGCCCGCAACGTGCAACCTGTCCCTTGTGGACAACCGCGTGCGGACGGTGGCGCGCGGCGCGGCCCGTACGAAATATTCTTGAATGGTCAACTAAAGCGGTAGGCTGGTGCCATGAGCGAACAGGGACAGCAGGAACCGCGTTGGCTGAGCGCCGCGGACCAGTGCACATGGCGCAAGTTCACCGCGGTCATGAACATGCTGCCCCAGCAGCTTGAGCGGGAGCTCCAGCAGCAGCACGGGCTGACAATGCACGACTACGAGATCCTCGTCCGGCTGTCCGAAGCCGGGGACCGGCGACTGCGGCTGAGCGACCTGGCCGAGCGCAGTTGCCAGTCCAAGAGCCGCCTCTCGCACCAGATGTCGCGGTTGGAGAACGCCGGGCTCGTGGCCCGGGAGTCCTGCCCCACCGACCGGCGCGGGGCGTTCGCCGTGCTGACCGAAAAGGGCTGGGAAGTCCTGCGCGCCGCCGCCCCCGACCACGTCGAGAGCGTACGGCGGCACTTCATGGACCTCGTCACCGATGAGCAGAAGAAGGTCCTGAACGAGGTGTTCGGCACGGTGTACCGGCACCTTGAGCCGGACGGCGAAGCGTGCTGAACCCGGCTCGCTGAGGCTGGGCCCGGCCCACCTGAGACCGGGCTCAGCTCACCTGAGACCGGGCTCAGCCGAGCAGCTTGGTCTTCAGCTTGTCGACCGTCGGCTGGTCGATGCCCAGCCCCTTGGCCAGGTAGCCCTGGACCGATCCGTACTGCTTGACGGCCTCGGCGATCCCGGTCTGGAGGTAACGCTCCTCAACGCCCTGTACGGGGGTGAGGAGCTCCGGGTTCTGCATCAGGCCGCCCTGCTTGAGCATGTCGCGCTGCGCGGTGTCCGCCTGCTTGCGGAAGTCGTTGGTCGCCAGGTAGTCGGCCTTGACCGTGTCCTGGTCGACGCCGACCGCGGTGAGCAGGAGCATGCTCAGCCAGCCGGTGCGGTCCTTGCCCGACGTGCAGTGGTAGAGCACCGCGCCGTCGGTGTCGGCGATCTTGTGGATCGCTTCGGCGAAGTTCTTGCGGGCGGCCTCGTCGGTGACGAACTTGACGTACGCGCCGTCCATCAGCGCGCGGCCCTTGTCGCCGCCCAGCGCCGCTTCCTGCTTGGCCGGGTCGCCGGCGGTGACGGCCCCGATGAGGGCCGCGCTCGCGCCGCCGTCGCCGACGGGCAGGCGGGTCGCGGTCAGCCCCGGCGGGAGCTTGTCGGGGGCGCCGAGGGGTGGCTGGAGTTCGGCGTCGGTGCGCAGGTCGATGGCGAGTTTGATGCCGTACGTCGCCAGCTTGGCGGTGTCCGTGTCGGTCAGCTTGCCGAGCGAGTCGCTGCGGAACAGCACGCCGGGCCGGACCGTCTTCCCGTCCGTTGTGCGGTAGCCGCCGGCGTCGCGGGCGTTGGGCGCGGTGGACAGGCCCAGCGAGCGCTTGATGTCGGTGGCCGACGAGAACGTGAGCGGGATGGTGGTCGCCGCGGCGGTGGCCGGCGCGCTGGGCGCGCTCTTGTCCGAGTTCTTGTCGTCGGACCCGCAGGCGGACAGTCCGAAGACGAGGACGGCCACCGCCGCGCCGGCGACGGCGCGCTTGACGGGGCTGGCAGAGATGAGCGGGCTCACAGCGGGCCTTTCGACGTGGTGCGCTTCTTGTCCGGGTTCTGAAGGTGCGGGTTCCGGAAGGTGCGGAAGGCAGAGCTTCCGCTCCCAGCGGGTCGTACAAGATCCTGATGTGCGCGGAGCAGACCAAGAAAAGCGACAAAGGTCAATGCTCTGGACAATATTCAGTACGCATGCGTATGGCAGGCGACCGGGAGGTGTCCGGCATGCGTATGTCCGGCGGAAATCACCCGCCCCGTCAGGCGCTCTCCACCATCACGCGCTTCGCAGCACGGTCTCCGCAGCACACGCATCCTTCAACGGCTCGCACCACCTGCCCGCACCACCTGCCCGCACCACCCGCCCACGTCAGCCGGCGACCACTCCGTCGACGAGCGCGTCCGCCGCCGCGTACGGGTCGATCGATCCGCCCAGCACCTTCTCCGCCAGTTCGTCCAGCCGCCGGCCGCCCCGCAAGTCCCCGATCCGGGAGCGCAGTTCGGTCAACGCGATGGCTTCGATCTCGGCTGCCGCCCGACGACGGCGGCGCTGTCCGAGCGTGCCGTTGGCGCGCATCCACGCGTAGTGCTTCTCCAGCGCCTCGACCATGTCGTCCACGCCTTCCCCCCGGGAGGCCACCGTCTTGACGATGGGCGGACGCCAGTCCCCCGGCTTGCGGGCCTCGGCCAGCGCCAGCATGTGGTTGATCTCCCGGGCGGTGGCGTGCGCGCCGTCCCGGTCGGCTTTGTTCACCACGAACACGTCGCCGACTTCGAGGATCCCGGCCTTCGCGGCCTGGACGCCGTCTCCCATGCCCGGGGCCAGGAGGACCGCGGTGGTGTCGGCGAGGGAGGCCACTTCGATCTCCGACTGCCCCACGCCGACGGTCTCGACCAGGACCACGTCGCACCCGGCCGCGCCCAGGACCCGCAGCGCCTGCGGGGTGGACCAGGCGAGCCCGCCCAGGTGTCCGCGGGAGGCCATCGAGCGGATGAACACCCCCGGATCACCGGCGTGTTCGTGCATCCGGATGCGGTCGCCGAGCAGCGCTCCCCCGCTGAACGGCGAGGACGGGTCGACCGCGAGGACGCCCACCTTCCGGCCGAGCCCGCGGTAGGCGGTCACCAGCGCTGAGGTCGTCGTCGACTTGCCCACGCCCGGCGAACCGGTCAGGCCGATGACGTACGCGTCCCCCGCGTACGGGGCCAGTGCGGCCATCACTTCACGCAGCAGCGGGGAGGCGTCTTCGACCAGCGAGATCAGCCGGGCGACCGCGCGCGGCTGCCCGGCGCGGGCCTGCTCGACGAGCTCGGGGACGTTGTTGCGGCGCATCTTGCTCCCAGGGCTGCGACGTCTGACTACGACGTCGATCATGTACAAATCACCCTCCTGGACCTCACCAAGGGGTGTTTTGTACATGATCGACGCAGCTGAGGCGGGTGTCAGCTCTGCGCGGGCACCTTGATGATCAGGGCGTCGCCCTGGCCGCCGCCACCGCACAGCGCCGCCGCACCCGTGCCGCCGCCGCGGCGCTGGAGTTCCAGCGCCAGGTGCAGCACAACGCGCGCCCCCGACATACCGATCGGGTGGCCGAGCGCGATCGCGCCGCCGTTCACGTTCACCTTGTCGGTGTTGACACCCAGGTCCTTCATGGACTGGATGGCGACCGACGCGAAGGCCTCGTTGATCTCGATGAGGTCGAGGTCGTCAACACCGATGCCCTCCTTGGCCAGCGCGTGGTTGATCGCGTTGGACGGCTGCGACTGCAGCGAGTTGTCCGGGCCCGCCACGTTGCCGTGCGCGCCGATCTCGGCGAGCCACTCGATGCCGAGCTCCTCGGCCTTCGCCTTGGACATCACGACGACCACGGCTGCGCCGTCGGAGATCTGCGAGGCCGAACCGGCGGTGATGGTCCCGCCCTTGGCGAACGCAGGGCGCAGCTTGCCGAGGGACTCCGCGGTGGTCTCCGCGCGGATGCCCTCGTCGGTGGAGAACACCACCGGGTCGCCCTTGCGCTGCGGGACGTCGACGGGGACGATCTCCGCGTCGAAGACGCCGTTCTTCTGTGCGGCGGCGGCCCGCTGGTGGGACAGCGCCGAGATCTTGTCCTGCTCCTCGCGGGAGATGCCGAGCCTGGCGTTGTGCGTCTCGGTCGACTCACCCATCGGGATGTTCTCGAAGGCGTCGGTGAGGCCGTCGTACGCCATCGCGTCGAGCATCTCGATCGCGCCGTACTTGAACCCCTCGCGGGACTTCGGCAGCAGGTGCGGCGCGTTGGTCATGGACTCCATGCCGCCGGCGACGATGATGTCGAACTCGCCCGCGCGGATGAGCTGGTCGGCCAGCGCGATCGCGTCGAGGCCGGACAGGCAGACCTTGTTGACGGTGAGCGACGGGACGTTCATCGGAATGCCGCCCTTGACCGCGGCCTGGCGGGCGGGCATCTGCCCGGCGCCTGCCTGGAGCACCTGGCCGAGGATGACGTACTGGACCTGGTCGCCGGAGATGCCGGCCCGCTCCAGGGCGCCCTTGATGGCAAAGCCACCCAGGTCGGTCGCGCTGAAGCCCTTGAGGGAACCGAGCAGCCGACCCATGGGGGTGCGGGCGCCGGCGACGATGACGGACGTGGCCATGAGGGTGGCCTCCAAATCGAGGGATGGGGCGACCCGCTACAGGTCGCTCCGGACGGCTTGAGAGGGAACTTACCTGGGTGGCGGTATCCGTGCGGAGAGGGTTCGCTGTGACGGATTGCACTGCCCTGAAGGAGGGTCCGGGGTGCGGGCTCGTCCATAGTGTCGCGTAGCGGCGAGGGTATCTACTAGCGGGTAACCCTCAATGACCCGGGAGGACCACCGTGCTCACGCGCATCGACCACATCGGCATCGCCTGCCACAACCTCGACGAGACCGTAGCGTTCTACCGCGAGACCTACGGCTTCGAGGTGTTCCACTCCGAGGTGAACGAGGAGCAGGGCGTACGCGAGGCCATGCTCAAGATCAACGAGACCAGCGACGGCGGTGCCTCGTACCTCCAGCTCCTGGAGCCGACCCGGGAGGACTCCACGGTCGCCAAGTGGCTGGCCAAGAACGGCGAAGGTGTCCACCACATCGCCTTCGGCACCGAGGACGTCGACGCCGACGCGGCGGCGATCGCCGCCAAGGGCGTACGGAACCTCTACGAGGAGCCCCGTCGCGGCTCGATGGGGTCGAGGATCACCTTCCTGCACCCGAAGGACTGCCACGGGGTGCTGACGGAGCTGGTGACCTCGGCGTCCAAGACCTCAGCGTCCAAGACCCCGGCGTCCAAGACCCCGGCGTCCAAGACCCCGGCACCCGAAGGCGCCGCAGAGCACTGAGCCGTGTCCGACCGCTGAGATCCGCGTACCGAATCTGACAAAAGGTCAAAGACGGGGCGGATTCACTTACGGGTCCACCCCTTATGTTCCGCAGGTCACAGCGCTTAAGGTTACCGACGGGTAATCTCCACGTCAGCGCCCGGCTCCCACCCTCATGAGCCGGGACAGCAGTGCTGCGACACCGCAGCCCGTGGAACACCCGCACTACCGGCAATACAGGCAACACGGGCAACACGGGCAACACAGGCACCACAGACACCACCTGAAGCACCGCTGTAGAAAACCCTCACTCTCAACCCTCAGCCCGACCTTTGGAGGCCGGAATGAAGGAGATCCTGGACGCCATCCTCGCGGGGGACACCCCCAAGGAGGCGTACGCCGCCCTGAAGCTCCCCGAGTCCTATCGCGCGGTCACCGTGCACAAGGACGAAGAGGACATGTTCGAGGGCCTGGACTCCCGCGAGAAGGACCCCCGGCAGTCGCTGCACCTCGACGAGGTGGCGCTGCCGGAGCTCGGCCCCGGCGAGGCCTATGTGGCCGTCATGGCGAGCGCCATCAACTACAACTCCGTGTGGAGCGCGATCTTCGAGCCGGTCTCGACGTTCCGGTTCCTGGAGCGGTACGGAAAACTCTCGCCGCTCAGCAAGCGGCACGACCTCCCGTACCACGTCCTCGGCTCCGACCTGTCCGGCGTCGTGCTGCGCACCGGCGCGGGCGTGAACCGCTGGCAGCCGGGCGACGAGGTCGTCGCGCACTGCCTGTCGGTCGAGCTGGAGTCGGCCGACGGCCACAACGACACGATGCTCGACCCCGAGCAGCGCATCTGGGGCTTCGAAACCAACTTCGGCGGTCTGGCCCACATCGCGCTGGTCAAATCCAACCAGCTGATGCCCAAGCCCGACCATCTGACGTGGGAGGAGGCCGCCTCGCCGGGTCTCGTGAACTCCACCGCCTACCGGCAGCTGGTGTCGCGCAACGGCGCCGGGATGAAGCAGGGCGACAACGTCCTCATCTGGGGTGCCTCCGGTGGCCTGGGCAGTTACGCCACCCAGTTCGCGCTGGCCGGCGGGGCTACGCCCATCTGTGTCGTGTCCAGTGCGGACAAGGCGCAACTGTGCCGCGACATGGGCGCTGAACTGGTCATCGACCGCAAGGCCGAGGGCTACAAGTTCTGGAAGGACGAGCACACCCAGGACCCGCGCGAGTGGCAGCGGCTCGGCAAGCGCATCCGCGAGCTCACCGGCGGCGAGGACGTGGACATCGTCTTCGAGCACCCGGGCCGGGAGACCTTCGGCGCTTCGGTCTACGTCACCCGCAAGGGCGGGACGATCGTCACCTGTGCGTCCACGTCCGGTTTTGTCCACGAGTACGACAACCGGTACCTGTGGATGAGCCTCAAGCGGATCGTCGGATCACATTTCGCCAACTATCGCGAAGCGTGGGAAGCGAACCGTCTGATCGCCAAGGGCAAGATCCATCCGACCCTGTCGAAGACGTACACCCTGGAGGAGACCGGCCAGGCCGCCTTCGACGTCCACCGCAACCTGCACCAGGGCAAGGTGGGCGTACTCTGTCTCGCACCGAAGGAGGGTCTGGGGGTCCGGGACACCGCCATGCGGGAGAAGCACATCGGGGCGATCAACCGGTTCCGCAACGTGTGACCCCCGGCGCTGAACTACCAGTGCCATGGATCTGACACCATTCCTCCTGGCGGGGTTTTCGCGTGCGAGCACGCGGAAGCCCTCCAGGTGTTCGCCGCGGGGTCACGCGCGGCTGCCGCCGGAGCGGTGCTTCGACGGCGGCCGGGCAGGTAGGACCTCCCAGGCACCGCACGACAGACGGCGGCACGTCCAGTGCCGCCGGTTTCGATGAACTGTGGCAGCTACGCGCTGGTAAGGACTGCGGCCAGGGGATGGAGTGGGACCCGACAGTGGACCCCACACAACGGGGCTACAACCGCTACGAGGTTGACGCGCACCTCGAACGCTTCGACGCCGAGGTCAAACGGCTTTCGACGGAGCGGGACGAGTCGATCACGCACGGGGAGGACCTCGGCTACCAGGTCGAGGTCCTCCGCGCGAAGCTGCACGATCTGCGCCGCCAGCTGGCCGTGCCGCGGTTCGACAGCATCGGCGGCCAGGCCGAGCAACTGCTGCGCAGCGCGCAGCAGCAGGCCGAGGCCGTCCGCGCGGACGCCGAGCGCCAGGTCGCACAGTCGCGGGCGGAGACCCAACGGCTCCTGCGGGAGGCCGCCGACCGTTCCGCCCGGATGGACGCGGAGTGGCAGGCCGAGCTGGCCGAGCGCCGTCGTCGTCTCGACGACGAGCTGGCGCGGGCGCGGCAGGCCGCGGAGGCCCAGATCGGCGAGGGCACCGGCTGGGCCGAGCAGGTGCGCGCGCAGGCCGAGCAACTGCGGGTGGAGAACGAGCAGCGCTGCCAGGAGATGGTCGTCGCCGCGCAGGCCGAGGCCGAGCGGCTGATAACTCAGGCCCGCGCCCGCGCCGCGGAGGCGCAGTCCCAGGCGCAGGGTCTGACCGAGGGCACCCGCGCGCAGGCGCAGGACGTCCTCCAGCAGGCCGAGGCACAGGCACAGCAGTTGCTGGCGCAGACCGAAGCGCGGGCCAGGTCGCACGCCGAGCAGGTGGACCAGGTCCGTACGCAGGCCCGCAGTGAGGCCGAGGAGCTTGTCGTCCAGGCCCGGACGGAGGCCGCCCGGGTCCTGGGCGAGGCCCGTACCGAGGCCGGTCGGCTGTCGGTCGAGCTGGCCGAACGCACCCAGGGTTTGTCCGCCGAGGGCGCCCAGCTGATCGAAGCCGCGCGCGCTGAGGCCGTGCGGTTGAAGGCGGAGGCCGCCGCTGAGGCCGAGGCGCGGGGCGCCCAGGCCCAGCAGTCCGCCGCTGAGAGTGAGACACAGGCCGCACAACGGCTCCAGGCGTCTTCCCGTACGGCTGACGACCTGCTGGCAGCCGCCCGTGCGGAGGCCGACCGGGTGCAGGCTGAGGCACGGGCTGAGGCCGACGCGCTGCGGCTGCGGGCGCAAGCCGACAACGAGGCCGCCGAGGCGCGGGTCCGGGAGACCGGCGAACGGCTGACCGGCGAGGCGTCGGCGTTCGCCGAGCAGGTTCGGGCGCGGGCCGCCGAGGAGTCCGCGCAGGCGCTTGAAGAGGCGCGCGCTGAGGCCGCCAAGCTCCGTGAGAAGACCGTGGGCGAGACCGCGCGGATGCGCGATCTGACCCAGCGGCAGCAGGCCGAGGCCGCCGAGACACTGCAGAGCGCCCATCAGGAGGCGGAGCGGCTGCGCACGTCGGCGGTGGCCGAGGCCGACCAGCTGCGGGCCGAGCGTGAGGCCCAGGCCGAGGAGCTCCTGTCCGCGGCGCGGGCCGAGGCTGAGACGCTGCGGGCGCAGGCCGCCGAGACGGCTGGGCGTTCGCACGCCGAGGCTGAGGAACTGCTGGCCAACGCGCAGACCCAGAGCTCCGAGGCCGAGCGGTCGGCCGAGCGCACGTTGATCAAGGCCCGGGAGGACGCCGAGCAGCGCGCCGCGCAGGTGCGCGGTGCCGCCGACGAGCACGCCAGGACTCTGCGGGCCGAAGCCGAGCAGTTGCTGGCCGACGCCGCCGCGCAGACCGCGCAGTTGCGTGAGGAGACCGACGGTTACGCCGCGCAGGTCCGCGCGGAGGCGGACGCGGAGGCGGAGCGTCGGCGCGAGGAACTGGAGACCGAGCTGACCCGGGTCCGCAAGGAGACCCTGGGTTCGCGGGAGAAGGCCGTCCGGATGCTCGTCGAGGCCGAGGCGAAGGCCAAGACGTCGGTGGAGCAGGCGCGCAACGACGCGGGCAAGACGCTGCAGGAAGCCGGTCGTTCGGCACAGCAGCACCTGGCCGAGGCGACCGCGGAAGCCGATCGTGTACGGACGACAGCCGCGGCGGAGGCCGAGCGGCTCCGCGCCGAGGCGGCGGCCGAGACGTCGGAGCTGCGGTCCACCGTGACCGCGGAGGTCGCCCAGCTGCGCGCGGTCGCCGAGGCTGAAACCACCGAACTGCGGAACACCACCGAGCAGGAGGCAGCCCGGCTGCGCGCTGCCGCCGAGGCTGAAACCACCGAACTGCGGAACACCACCGAGCAGGAGGCAGCCCGGCTGCGCGCTGCCGCCGAGGCGGAGACGACCGAACTGCGGTCCGGCACCGAGCAGTACGCGACACAGTTGCGCGCGGTCGCCGAAGCCGAGACCACCGAACTGCGGAACACCACCGAGCGGGAGACGGCCGAGCTGCTCGCCCGTACGCGCTCCGAAGTCGGGCAGTTGCAGTCCGACGCCGAAGCCGAGACCACGGAACTGCGGATGCGCGTCCGCGCGGAGACCGACGGGTTGCGGGACCGGACCCAGGTCGAAGCGGAGGAAATGCTCACGTCGGCGACCGGTGAGGCCGAACGGCTGCGCGCTGAAGCGCAGGCCGCCGCGGCGGAGTCGCGGACGACGGCGCAGGCCCAGGCCGGGCAGCAGCTCGCCGACGCCCGCAGCGAGGCCGAGGGGATGCTGTCGGCGGCCCGTCAGGACGCCGATTCGGTGCGCGCCGAAGCGCAGCGCACCCGGGCGGACGCCGAGCAGGCCGCGCGCACACTGCGCGAGCAGGCCAAGCAGACGTTCCAGGAGGCTCAGTCGGACGCCGCGGACCTCCGCGAGCGTACGCAGGTCAAGGCCAAGGAGCTGATGGAGAAGGCCGATTCCACCGGGCGCGGGCTGGTGGCGAACGCCCAGACGCAGCTCGCCGCCGCCCAGGAGGAGTCCGATCGGCTGCTCACCGAAGCGCGGGCAGAGTCCGCGCGGCTGCTCACCGCCGCCCAGGAGGAGTCGGACCGGCTGCTCACCAACGCGCTGGAGGAGTCGGAGCGCCTGCTCGCCGAGGCGCGCGTCGAGGCCGTCCGCCTCCTCGCCGAGGGCACGGATGAGGCCGAGGCCGTCCGCGCCGCAGTGGTCGGTCTGGAGGACGCCGCCCGCGAGGACGCCGAGCGGCTGCAGGCCGAGGCGGAGCGCGAGCTGACGCGGGCCCGTGACGAGGCGGAGACGCATCTGGTGCGGGCCAGGGCCGAGGCCGAGGCGACGGTGACCGCGGCGCGCAAGCACGCCGAGCGGTTGACCTCCGAGTCGGAGCAGAAGGCCGAAGACGTACGGACGACCTCCACCGAGGCGGCGGCGACGGCCGTCGCGGAGGCCGAGGCCCGGGCGCGCCAGCTGCGCGAGCAGGGCGCGGCCCGGCTCGACAAGGCAGCGAACGAGGCCGAGGATCTCCTGGTCAAGGCCAAGGGGCGGTCCACGGAGATCGTCGCGCAGGCCGAGCGCACGGGCCAGGACAAGATCGCGGCCGGTGCCGCGGAGGCGGACCGCCTTGTCGCTGCGGCGCAGGCCGAGGACGAGCGACTGCGCGCTGAGGCCACCTCGGTCATAGAGAAGGCGCGCAAGGACTCCGACTCGATCCTGATCGAGGCCCGGCGGGACGCGTCGCAGGCCCGGGACCGGGCCGACAAGGACGCCGAAGAGATCGTGGAGAAGGCCCGCCGGCAGGCGTCCGAGTCGCTGAAGCTCTCCGGGAAGCGGATCGACGATCTGGCGGCCGCGGCCGACGAGCAGATGGCCGAGGCGCGTCAGGACGCGGAGAAGCTCAAGGTGGCGGCGGCTGAGAAGGCCGACCTGATCACTGACAAGGCCACGTCCGAGGCGGACAAGGTCCGGCTCGCCGCGGTGAAGAAGGCCGAGATGCTGCTCGGCGAAGCGGACAAACGACTGGCTGACGCCCAGTCAGGTGCTGACGACCTGCGGGCCAAGGTCGCCGAGCAGGTGGCCGCCGCGCAGCGGGAGGCGCAGGCGATCCGGCGCAAGACCGCCGCGGACGCCGACCGGGTGATCGAGGAGGCCCGCCGGGACGCCGACCGGATGCGCTCGGACGCCAAGAGGGACGCCGACCGGTCGCGGAACGACGGCCAGCGGCAGTTGGACGAGCTCACCCGGCGCCGCAAGGACATCACCGCCGAGATGGCACGGGTCCAGGGGGTCCTCGACGCCCTCGCCACTCCGGCCTCAGCGGGCGCGGGCTCCGGCAAAGGCAAGGGCAGTAGCACATCTCCACCCGATTGAGCGATGACTGACACGCATTCTTTGTGACCAGGGTCATTGGCCGGTCTGTTTCATGCCAGGATGAGACTCAGGCACCTCATTCCCACGCACCGGTCATACGACAGGAACCCCATGAGCGACACCAACTCTCCGCACGGCTTCGACATCGTCCGCCGAGGGTACGAGCGTTCGCAGGTCGACGATCGCATCACCAAGCTCGTCTCGGACCGGGACAGTGCGCTGGCGCGGATCTCAGCTCTGGAGAAACGCATCGAGGAGCTGCACCTCGAGACGCAGAACGCCCAGGCCCAGCTGGCCGATGCGGAGCCTTCCTACGCCGGCCTCGGTGCCCGTGTCGAGAAGATCCTCCGTCTCGCCGAGGAGGAGGCCAAGGACCTGCGCGAAGAGGCCCGCCGCGCCGCCGACCAGCACCGCGAGCTGTCGGAGGCCGCCGCCTCCCAGGTGCGCGCCGAAGCCGAGCAGTACAGCAAGGAGCGCAAGGCCAAGGCCGAGGACGACGCCGCCCGCACGCTGGACAAGGCGAAGTCCGACGCGACGCAGCTGCGCGCCGACGCCGCGAAGGACGCCGCGACCAAGCGTGAGGAGGCCGAGGCCCTCTTCGAGGAGACCCGCGCCAAGGCCGCCCAGGCCGCCGCGGACTTCGAGACGAACCTCGCCAAGCGCCGTGAGCAGTCCGAACGTGACCTGGCAGCCCGTCAGGCGAAGGCCGAGAAGCGCCTGTCCGAGGTCGAGCACCGGGCCGAGCAGCTGCGGCTTGAGGCCGAGAAGCTCCGCACCGACGCCGAGCGCCGCTCCCGCCAGACGATCGAGACCTCGCAGCGGCAGGCCGACGACATCGTGGCCGACGCCCGTTCGAAGGCCGACCGGATCCGTTCCGAGTCCGAGCGTGAGCTCGCCGCCCTGACCCACCGTCGGGACAGCATCAACGCCCAGCTCACGAACGTCCGCGAGATGCTCGCGACGCTCACCGGTGCGGCTGTCGCCGCCGTCGGTGTCAGTGTCGGCGACGATGACGACGACAAGCCCCTGGGGGTTCCGGCCCAGCAGGGTCGTTGAAGGTGACGCACCATCTGAAGAGTCAGTTGCGACGCACGCGTTGTTGACAGGTTTTTGAGGATTGCGGCGGGTAGGGATGCGCTTCCGGACCCGCTGACGTGACGTCATCACCCGTCCGGAAAACTCTTTCGGATGAATCCATCGGCAGCTCGGTACAGGATCCCGCGTCCGGCAGGACGCGGGATCCTTCGTTCCCCGCGGTGGTGTCCGCGGTGGCGTTCTTCGACTCCCCGGGGAAGGCACTCGTCTGCATCGTCTTCTATATGGTGTACCGGCAGGTGGAGAACTACCTGATCTACCCGAAGGTGATGCGCCGCGCGGTGGACGTACCGCCGACGATGACCGTGATCGCCGCGTTGCTCGGCGGCGGACTCCTCGGCGTCACGGGGGCGTTGCTCGCCATCCCGATCGCCGCCGCCGTGCTCCTCATCGTCCGCGACGTGGTGCAGCCCCGGCAGGAATCCCTGTGACGCCGCCGGTTGACGCCTGTTGAGCCCACCTCACGCGCCGCGGGGGAGTGTCCGGTGGCCCGTCGGACACTCCCCTGCCGGTAGGCCCGGCTACTTGGCGGTGTGTGCGACCGGGCAGCCGCCGGTCAGCCGGCCCAGGAAGGCGTTCGGGTCGTAGTAGTGCTCGACATCGATCAGCCGCAGGTCGTCGCTGACCGTGGCGACGCTCATGCCGAACATTTCGATCCGCTCGCCGTTCGGCTTGAATCCCTTGTACTCACCGCTGAACGTTCCCCAGTGCCGCCATTTGAAGGCCACGACCGGCGGCGGCGAGAGGACTTCGAGGACCTCCCAGAAGAAACCCTCGGGGAACGACGTGTGGAAGACCTTGTGCGAGGACTCGAAGTCCTCCTCGCCCTTGGGGTAGAAGATGCTGTCGCCGATCAGGATGTTGTAGCTGCCCTGCTCGACGATGTCCTGGGCGTTGGCCCACGGGCCGCCGTTGACGTTCGTCCGGAACTTCTCGGTCACCATCGAGACCCAGGTCGCCGGGTCCTTCTTGTGCGAGACCTCCATCTCGAAGACCTGGACGATGCTCTCGACCACTGACTCCAGGGAGCCGGCCTCGAACGTGTGGGTCCGCTCCGCGGGCATCACCGTGTGGGACAGGTGGTAGTCAGGGGCGTCTTCCCGCCAGTCGCCGGGGGCCGCGGCGGCGACGACGGCGTCGCGGCCCTGGAGCCACAGCGGAGTCTCCTGGGGGTTTTCGTCGACGGTGGTGGTCGGGGAATCTGACACGTCTTCAGTCCTTCGCCGGGAGTTGGAGGCAGCCGGAGAACTACCTCCCGGTAGTAACAGGTGGCGATCCAACTCCACACCGGCGGCGAACCGCAATCCCCGCGTCGGCGGACTCCGTGTGTGGAGCAGCTTTTCCGGCGGGACCTCCTGTCCGGATGCAACGGTCGACAGCACGGACAACGGCTCGTTCAGGACACCGGAGCGATGTATCCGGCGGATGTCAGCCCGGGCGACGTTGGTTTCCAGCCATGTCGCGCCGTACGCGGAATGGGGCCGCGACGTGTCTGGGGTCACAGTCGGGTTGCGTCCTGTGCCGGACCGGAACCACTCAGGGTGCGCGGATCATCCTCAGGTCGGAGAACCCGGTGGCATTCGCTCCCTGGAGTGGAGGGAAGTCCCGCCTCCGGATGGCATCCGCGCTCGTCGGATTTCCATAAAGTGGATTGTTTCGGTCGTCGTCGCACTCGCGCGGTAGGCCTGATTCCGAGCTTGGTGAGGGTGAATGATCGCAGCACAAGGGCTGACCAAACGCTACGGGCAGAAACTGGCGGTTGATCAACTGTCCTTCCAGGTGCGGCCGGGGACGGTGACCGGCTTCCTCGGGCCCAACGGCGCCGGCAAGTCCACGACCATGCGGATGATCCTGGGTCTCGACACCCCAACCGCCGGTTCGGTCACGGTCAACGGCCGTCCGTACGACCGCATCAAAGCTCCGCTGCGCGAGGTCGGCTCGCTGCTCGACGCCAAGGCGATGCACGGCGGACGCACCGCCCACAACCATCTCCTGTGCCTGGCCCAGTCCAACGGCATCCCCAGGCACCGGGTGGACGAGGTGCTCGGCCTGGTCGGCCTGACCGAGGTCGCGAAGAAGCGGGCCAACGGCTTCTCCCTCGGCATGGGCCAGCGGCTCGGCATCGCCTCGGCGCTGCTCGGCGACCCGGGTGTCCTCATGTTCGACGAGCCGATCAACGGGCTCGACCCCGAGGGCATCCTGTGGATCCGCAACCTGATGAAACGTTTGGCCTCAGAGGGCCGTACGATCTTCGTCTCCTCGCACCTGATGAGCGAGATGGAGGTCACCGCCGAGCACCTGATCGTCATCGGCCAGGGACGGCTGATCGCCGACACCTCGATGCGAGGCTTCATCGAGACCAACTCCACGGCGCACACCGTCGTGAAGTCGCCCGAGGCGGAGAAGCTCCAGGCGCTGCTCACGGCCAAGGGCGGCGTGATCGGCCCGGAGCCTGCGGGCGCGTTCCGGGTGACCGGGATCAACCCGGTCGCCATCGGGAACCTGGCCGCTGAGCACAACATCCCGCTGCACGAACTGTCGCCGCGCTTCGCCTCGCTTGAAGAGGTGTACATGCGGATGACGCAGGGCGCGGTCGAGTACCGCGCCGGTGTCCCTGGCATGCCGCCGCCGCAGGGGCCGCCGAACGGGCAGCCCCCGTGGGGCGGTCCGCCGCAACAGGGTGCCCCCTTGGGTGCGCAGCACCCGCATGTGCCCGCGCCGCAGCCGGTCCCCGCTCAGCAGTCGACCAACTTCACGAAGGGCGGTGCGTGACATGTCGCAGCCCACTCCCCCGGCCATGCAGCCGATCGCCATGGCACCGCAGTTCCAGGCGCCCCAGGCCCAGCCCGGCTACACGACCCAGCTTCCGCCGCACGGCGGCGGTGGTTTCGGCCAGATCCTGTTGTCCGAATGGACGAAGATCCGGACCGTACGGTCGACTATCTGGACCCTCGCGGTGATGATCCTGTTGATCGTCGGCCTGTCGCTGATCATCGGTGCGACGGCCAACCGGATCGGCGATGGCGAGTCCAGGCTCGGCATCAGCCTGTTCGGGATGCTCCTGGCCCAGATCGCCGCAGCCACCCTGGGTGTGCTGACGATCTCCGCCGAGTACACCACCGGCATGATCCGCACGACCCTGACCGCGGCCCCGAACCGCTTGACGGTGCTGACCGCCAAGGCGTTGGTGTTCGCCGGGCTGATGTTCGTGATCGGCCTGATCGCCTCGGTCCTCGCGTACGCGCTCGGCGGATCGATGCTCACCGGCGGCAGGGACCCGAACAACGCCGAACTGGTGAAGTCGCTGATCGGCGGCCCGCTCTACCTTTCCGCAATCGGTCTGCTCGGCCTAGGCCTGGGCGTCCTGCTCCGGCACTCGGCCGGCGCGATCAGCGCGGCGCTCGGCATAATCCTGCTCCCGGTGATCATCGGGCCGATCATCCTCAGCACGGTGAACGAGGGCTTCGGCAGAGGGATCATCGAGTACAGCCCGATGAATACGCTGACCCTGCTGGTCCTCGACGACGGCGCGGCCAACGGAATCAAGCCGTGGCCGTCCCTGCTGCTCGTCGCGGCCTACGCGCTGGCCGCTCTGGTGGCTGGCGGGTTCCGGCTGAAGACGCGCGACGTCTGACGTCTCAGGGGGATGTGGATGTCCCAGGGCGACTGATGTCACAGGGCAACCGATGTCACACGCCATCAGATATCACGCGACGCCCCTTGTCGCACGACACCTAACGTAGCGTCACAATCGCTGACAACAGCGGGCCATGGGATCAACCCCATGGCCCGCTGTTCCGTTGTCGGCCAAAGAGAAGACCGAAAGTCGCCGCACGCCTTCCCCCGCTCGAACTCACACACGGTTAAGATCCATGGCCATGGTGCGGCTGGGACAAGACGCGAGCAACGATGACGAAAGCACGTCCATAGCGCCGCCCGGAGCGTCGCCTGGAACAGGAGGGGAAGTGGGCCCGGGAGCGGCCGCTGTGGGGCTGCTCAGTTCGGCGGCGACGCTCGGGCTGGCCGGGGTCACGATGGCGGTGCAACTCCTGCGGCACAGCGGTGAGACGACTGACGCGGTGGTGGTGGCCCTCATGCTGGTGCCCGCACTGACCCTCGCGGTGCTGGGCGTGGGGTGCTGGACCCGCCGTACGCAGGCCCGAATAGACGCGCTGGCGCGGGCCGCCGCCGACCGGGACCGGATCGCTGAGGAACTGACGGCTCTCACCACCGCTCACGAAGAACTCGCCGCCGTCCAGCAGAACCTGACCCGGCAGCAGGCACTGCTGCGCGACCGCTCGCACGAGGGCCTGGTCAACCTGTCGATGCGTACGCTCACCCTGGTCGAACGCCAGCTTGCCCTCTTGGAGAAGCTCGAACTCGGCGAACAGGATTCGGCCCGGCTCGCCGATCTGTTCCACCTCGACCACCTGGCCACCCGGATGCGGCGGCACAGTGAGAACCTCCTGGTCGTCGCGGACTCGGACAACAGGCACGCGCACCACCGGCCGCCGGTCGCGCTGCTCGACGTGATCCGCGCCGGGGTCTCCGAGATCGAACGGTACGAACGGGTGGACATCGCCCCGCTGCCGTCGGCCCGGGTGTCCGGACAGGCCGCCGACGACCTCAGCCACCTGCTCGCCGAACTCCTGGAGAACGCGACCTCCTACTCCCCGCCGGAGTCCCGGGTGGCGGTGGCCTGCTGGGCCCTTGAAGGCGGCGGCGTGGTGCTGAGCGTGGACGACGACGGCATCGGCATCCCCGGGGAGCGGCTCGTCGAGATCAACGAGCAGATCGCCGGGCGGCAGTCCGAAGACGCCGCCACGGCGGCCGGCGGCCTGGGTGTGTTCGTGGTCGGACGGCTCGCCGAACGTCATGGCGTACGGGTCCAGTTGCGCATCCGGGCGACCGGCGGGATGAGCGCGGTCGTCTCGGTGCCCGCACCGCTGCTCGACGGGACGACCGTGCCCGAGGCGTACGTGGGCGGGGCCGGCCAGGAGTCGAGCCGGGTGCGGCCCGCGCTCACTGCGTCCGCCCGTGAGACGCCCCCCGCCGAGCCCCCCGCAGTGGACGTGCCCGACGGGCCCGCTGAGGCCGTGGAGGCCCTCCCCGCCCCCGGCATGGACGCCCCCGCGCTCCCCGTCGGCCGTACGGCCAAAGGACTTCCCAAGCGCCTGGCCGGGGACACCCCGCTCCGCGGCGTCGACACCTCCGCGCTGCGTACCGTCGCAGTCTCCGGGCAGAACACCGGACCGGTGGACGCCGAGGAACTGCGGCGGCGACTGTCCGGCTTCCAGGCCGGTCTCGCCGCCGGACGGCACGACGGAGCGGAGCCGGTGGCCACCAACGGCCGCGGGACACCGCCACCCGGAACCGTGGTCGTGCCCGAAACCGAACCAGCCGGCGGGGAGCCCCGATGAGCGACACCCAGAGCAGCACCACACATGCCGACACCAAGCAGTCCGACACCAAGCAGTCCGACACCAAGCAGTCCGACACCAAGCAGTCCGACACCAAGCAGTCCGACGCCGCGCACAATCTGCGCTGGCTGATCTCCCGGCTCGCCGACGAGGTGCCGGGCGTCCGCCAGGTCGTGCTGGTCTCGTCCGACGGGCTGATGCTCACCTCGGCCGGCCCCGACACGGACCGGGCCGGGGACCTCGCCGCCGTGGTCAGCGGCATGATCGCGCTGTGCCGCGGGGCGGCCGACCTGCTGGAGACCGGCCCGGTCCGGCAGGAGATCATCGCCATGACGCACGGTCACCTCGTGGCGATGTCCATCAGTGACGGGTCCTGTCTGGGCGTGCACACCGGCGCACAGGCCGATCTGGGCGTGGTGGCCTACCAGATGGCACAGCTGGTGCGCCGGGCCGGCCACGTCCTGACCCCGGCACTGCGCGCCCGGCTCCACGAGGAGCGTTCGGACGTGGCGTCGTGAGCGGGACCTCCCGCTCGGGCCGGGTACGGGCCTACACACTCACCGGCGGACGCACCCGCACACACTTCCTGCTCCAGGTCGAAACCCTGGTCACGGCGCTCGACCGGCCGCGTGACCAGGAGGTTCCGGAGGTGCGGCTGATACTCGAACTCGTTCAGGGCGTACGCTCCATCGCGGAGATCTCCGCGCTCCTGCACGTCCCGCTTGGTGTCGTTCGGGTGTTGGTGAGTGATCTCGCCGAGCAGGGACGCATCAGCGTCTACCAGGACGACGACGGCGCCGAACGGCCCGACCGCGCAACGTTGGAGAAGGTTCTCGGTGGACTCCGCAAGCTTTGAGCACACGCATGCACCACCCGAGGACGTCCCCGCGCTGCGCCCGCCCGCCGGGCTGCGCGCGGCAGGACGCGCCCCCATCACCTCTACGAAGATCGTGATCTCCGGCGGCTTCGGCGTCGGCAAGACCACCATGGTCGCCGCCGTGTCCGAGATCCGGCCGCTGACGACCGAGTCCGTGATGACGGTCATGAGCGAGGACCTGGACGATCTGTCCGGACTGCCGGACAAGACCACCACCACGGTGGCGATGGACTTCGGCCGGATCACGCTGGACCCGAACCTCGTGCTCTACCTGTTCGGCACGCCCGGACAGCACCGTTTCTGGTTCATGTGGGACGACCTCGTCCGGGGTGCCGTCGGGGCGGTCGTGCTGGTGGACACCCGCCGTCTGGAGGACAGTTTCGCCGCTGTGGACTACTTCGAGCGGGCGGCGATCCCGTTCATCGTCGCGGTGAACCGTTTCCCTGGCGCGCCCGAGTATCCGCTGGACGATCTGCGTGACGCCCTGTCACTGCACCCGGCGATCCCGATGATGCACTGCGACGCCCGCGACCGGCGCAGCGCGATCGACGCGCTCGTGATGCTGACGTCGCATGCGATGAACCTGACTGTTTAGACTCCCCGCTCAGGCCGGCTCGGATTTGTGGTTCAGGCCGGCGGCCCGCCCGCCGCCGCCAGTTCCCGGCGGGCCCGTTCGGTGAGTCCGTCCGCGCCGCACGCCGCAGCGAGGGTGACGGCGAGCGCCAGCCGCTTGCGCGCCTTTGGCAGCAGGCCCGCCTCGCGCAGCATCGTGCCGTAGTCCACCAGCACGGCGGCGTACACATGCCGGGCCGGGGACGGCTCCAGCCACATCAGGGCCTCCTCGAGCAGCCGTATGCCTTCCGCGCCGGGGGTCAGCACGCCGAGCACCCGCAGGGTGAAGCCGAGGGCGGAGGGCGCCCCGAAGCGGTACGCGTGGTCGACGGCCTTCCGGGCCAGGCGGCGGGCCTGATCGGGGTCACTGTCGGCGATGGCCAGCGCGAGGTGTGAACGCCACTGGCACCACGCGGGGTTGACCTCCTGCCGGGCGTCGAGCTGCGCGCCGACCTCGGTCAGTTCGCCGACCGCCTCGGGGAGGCGCCCCTGGGCGAGGTGGAGTTCGCCGCACACCGCCTGCGGGATGGGGAACACCAGCACCTGTGGGAAGGGCGCGTGGAAGTCGTACAGTGTGGCGAGTTTGTCTGCTTCGGTGAGCTTGCCGCGGGCGATGAGGACGCGCAGCAGGATGCTGACCGCGTAGCACCGGGCCGGGGCCATGGGGCCGAGCCGGTCGGCGAGGGTCAGGGCGAGCCGGCCGTCGCCCTCCGCGTCGGGCAGTTGCCCGCGGTGCAGGCGGATCTGGGCGCGGGTGGAGTAGCCGAGCGACAGGTGCGTGCCACGCCAGCCGTGCGACTCCAGGTCCTTGATGCCCGCTTCGAAGAGTTCTTCGGACTTCTCGGGCTGGTCGCCGTACGAAAAGGAGAGGGCCGTCAGGACGGGGATCTCGAAGGTCCAGTCGCTGTCGGTCCAGGAGATCGGGTCGACGACGGCCCGCTTGGCGTAGTCCAGGACGTGCACCGCGGGGTCGCCGCGGAGGATGCCGTACCAGGCCCGCATGCCCATCAGGGCGCGTTCGGTGCGGTCGGTGCCGTTGAGCCGGGAGACCAGGTTGCGCAGCCTGCGGGAGCGTTCGGCGGTGGCCGTGTCGTCGTACCAGAACAGCGCCCACATGAAGTGCTCGGCCTGGAGCCGCAGGCGGGCCCGGGAGACCGCGGTGGCCTCGGCTTCCTTCTCCAGGAGGTGCACGGCGTCGGCGACCCGGTCGTCGTGGGCCAGGGATTTGGCCAGCCGGATGACTATCGCTTCGCGCAGGGCCTTGTCGTCGACGCCGCCGCCGTCGCACAGTTCCCGCGCGGCGCTCAGGTGTTTGATGGCCGTACGCGGATCGTCGACGAAGGCGGCCAGCCCCAGTTCGAAGAGGATCACCGCGCGCTGCGGCTGCTCGGGTGGTTCCCGCAGGGCCCGTTCGAGGTGGCGGCGGGCGGCCTCGGGGGCTCCGGCGCGCAGTGCCTGGTCGGCGGCGCGGCGCAGCAGGGCGACCACCCACGGGTCGGAGCAGGGGCGGACGGGCTGGAGGTGCCCGGCTGCCGCGGCGAGGTCCACGTCGCGTTCGATGAGGTGGTGGGCCGCTTCGAGGTGCAGGGCGTTGCGGAGTTCGGGCGCGGTGCCCTGGTAGACGGCGGTGGCCACGGTGGGGTGCTGGAACTCCAGCTCGCCAGACGGCTCAGCGGTCTTCTGGGCGAGGATGCGGGCGTCCCGCAGAAGCCCTTCGGCGGCTGCTGCGGCGTCCGAAGTGAGGCCTGCCAGGGCGGCGGTGTGGGCGGGTCGCGCATCGGCGCCCAGGACGGCTGCGGCACGGGCCAGCGCGGTGGCGTCCCGGCCGAGGCGGCCGAGGCGGTCCACGACGCCGTGTCCGATGACGGTGGAGGCCAGCGCGCTGAGGCCGAGCGCGCCGTCGGCGGTGGGCAGGAGGCCGTCGTGCCCGGCCGCCGCGATCACCTCGCGGACGACGAACGGGACACCGTCGGTGACCTGGCGGAAGCGGGTGCAGAACACCTGCTCGGCGTCCGCGCCCAGGCGGTCGCGGACCAGCAGGGTGACCGCGCTCTCGGACAGCGGCGCGAGGTTGAGGCGGCGGCCGTGCGCGGTGTGTGCGAGGCGGTCGTGCAAGGACCGGTCAGGTACGGGTTCCTCGGGCCGGCGGGCGAGCACCACCAGGACCGGTTTCCCGGTGCCTGCCTGGGTGAAGCTCTCCAGCCAGGTCAGGGACTCCCGGTCGGCCCAGTGCGCGTCGTCCACCAGGAGGACGGTCGGTCCGCGCTGGGCGGTGAGAGTGTCTATCAGGCAGTGCAGGCCGTCGTGGACACCGTGCGGGTCGGGCGGGGTGTCCTGCTGGGCGGGGGCCAGACCGACCGCGGGGGACACCACTTCGCGCCACGCGCCGAGCAGTGCGGCGCGGTCGGCTTCGGAGCAGCTGAGCAGGAGCGGCCGGAAGAGCTGCCGGACGACGTGGAAGTGTCGTTCACGCTCGCGTTCACCGCCGACTGCGGACAGCACGATCAGGCCGTGGTCCTCGCCGAGCTGGGCGATCTCCGCGACCAGGGTGGTCTTGCCGAGCCCCGCGTTGCCGTCGAGCAGCAGGAAGCGGTCGAGGGTGCCGACGGGGGCTGCCTTGCCGCGTTTGGGCCTGGCTTCGGCGGCGAGCCCGGCCACCGCGGCGCGGGCGACGGCGAGTTCGGTCTCGCGTTCGAGGATCCGCGGATTCGGGGGTCGTCCACCCCCGTTCCGCCGTGTCGTCCGTGCTGCCACGCGCTCCACCTCCCCCACCGGGACGGACTGCGGCAGCCCGCTGACCGGACGGGGGTTGGACTGTCACTGCGACCTGCAGTCTTCCTACTACGCCGGGCGTCTCCGCGTCCACGTTTTCGCATTTTCCACGCAGGTCGGGGCCGGTTCGGAGCAGAATGGGACGGGTCTGTCCGACAGCTGTTGCGGAAGCGACTTCAGGGACTGCCCCAGCCGCAGTTTCCGGAGCTCTACCACCCGCGGCTCCAGTCGCTGTCTCACCCGCAGTTTCCGGAGCTCTACCACCCGCGGCTCCAGTCGCTGTCTCA
>NZ_JBXAWK010000045.1:0-56068 GCF_057291755.1 Kitasatospora sp. UYEF31 | reverse complement strand
GTACGTCCTGCGTTCATTCATGGCCCTGCGTTTACACGAGTACCCCGAGGAACACCAGGACTATGGGTCATCCGGCGGGTCTATGACATTTTCAAACCAGACGGATCTTCGGACGCAAAACCACCGGAGACGGACAGGCGTCCTCCCGCCGCAGGTTAGGACAAGTTCAACTAATCAGGCATACAGCACAAGCTGGAGCAGAGGTAAAAGCCTCACATGGGTCTTTTCCTGGGTAAACGCCCTCTCAAGGAGAGTGGCCGGCGGTTATCGGCCCACGTCGACCTGGAAGGACAGCTGGTTGCCCTTCATCTGGACTGCGGCGAGCTGAAGGGTCGGGTCTTTGTGCGACGGCACCCGATCGATAAAGATCTGGCAGCCGTACTCGGCGCTGAGGCAGACGCCGAGTTCGGTATCGACGATGTTGACCCGGGCTACGCCCGCCTGCTGTCTCATCCACTCTTGGACCAGGGCGACCTGGGTGGCGCAGTGATCGACGCACGGGTCCGGCCACGTGTACGTCACTTGTGCCCAGTCTCCGTTGATGGGGGTCGTGGTCGGCCGGGAGAAGCCCGTGGGGACGGCCAAGGCGTCGGCCACACTCCGGTTGGCCTTGTACGTGCTGTTGTCGCCACCCTGCGAGGTGAGGATGTACCCGACACTCATGACCAGCGCGATTGCCAGTCCCATCGCGCCCAGCTTGGCATACGGTGAGAAACGTCGGCGCGGTGCGGGCCCCGGCCTGATGCCGGGTCCCGCCGCGGCCTGCCGCACGGCGGGGCTCCACATCGGCTTCGTGGGAGATGTGAGTGCAACGGGTGCTGCCATGGCGGGAGTTGGTGCTGCGGAGCCGTTCAGCTGGGCTTGCAGCTGATCCATGGTCAGGCGCGCGGCCGGATCCTTGTTCAGCAGTCCGTCCAGTACGGGGCCGAGCGCCCCCGCCCGTACGGCCGGAATCGGCGGCTCCGTCACGACGGCGACCAGGACCGCGCTCGGGGTCGTTCCGGCGAACGGGGTGCGGCCCTCCACAGCGGCGTACAGCGTCGCACCCAGGGACCAGAGGTCGGACGCGGCCGTCGCGGGCAGGCCCCGGACCTGTTCGGGCGCCATGAACGCGGGCGTGCCCATGATCATTCCGGTGGCGGTGAGGGTGGCGTCTCCCTCAAGGGCGGCGATCCCGAAGTCGGTCAGGACGACCCGGTCCTCTTCGAGAAGGATGTTGGCGGGCTTGATGTCCCGGTGAGTGATCCCCATCCGGTGCGCGGCACCGAGCGCAGCCGCCACTTGCCGCCCGACGTCGGCGGTCCGCTCGGGGGTGAGCGCGCCCTGTGCCTCGATGAGGTCGGCCAGGGACCCGCCGGTCACCAACTCCATGACGATCCAGGGCCGTCCGTCGGGGCCGGATATCCGGTCATGAACGGTGATGATGCCCGGATGCTTCAGCCGTGCGGCGGCACGGGCCTCGCGGTCGAGCCGCGCGATCCAGTTCTGCCGCTCGGGCTCGCCCAGATGGTCGGGCAGCCGCAACTCCTTGACGGCGACATCCCGCCCCAACTGCTCATCGTGGGCATGCCAGACGGCGCCCATGCCGCCTTGGCCAAGCAGCCGGCTCAACCGGTAGCGCCCCGAAAGGAGTTGCCCGAGATCTTTGTCCACGCATGGAATATAGCCGGGCCACCCGCGCTGGACCCTGGCGTTCGGAACCCGGCAACGCTCCCGCCGCCCGGCCAACCCACTCCACCAGCCCGGACACCATCCCGGCGCGGTACACCTCGTTCAGCACCTCGTGTCGCGCCCGGAACCCGCGTTGATCAAAGCGTGTTGGGTGTCGGATTCCGACATCCAGCACCCTTGCATCAGAGACACTGTCAGTGCGCCGCCGTAGCGTTCTCGCTATGGCATCGGTGACGTACACATCCCTGAACGTGCAGACGACAGCCATCCACGAACTCGCTGAGCAGCACGATCCCGTAGCCCTGGCCAACGCGCTCATCCGGGCGTCCGCAGCCGGTTCACTCCGCACCGAAGACATGCTCACGCTGGTGCAGGACCTGGCCGGCGACGACCGGCTGCGGCTCGCCCACGCCCTGGCCGACGAACACCTCAAGTCAACCCAGCACCCCCTCACCACACTGCACCTCGTGGCGGCGACCGGCCCGGGCGACCTGCTCGCCGACGAACGCCAGGCGTTCCTGGAGGAACAGAGCCAGTTCTGGAGGTTCCCCCGACCCGACTGGATGCTCGTCCTCCTGCACGCCGAACTCACCGCGGGGCGGCCCCTGGCAACCCCCGTGGTGGCCATGGTGCGCCGCTGCGCCTACCGCGACTGGCGGCACAACCCCGCCCTGGTCAAGCTCGCAGGTGAGCTCACTGAACTACCCCTCAACCCCGGCGAGCCCTGGGCCGACCGCGCCCTGGCCGACCTGCACCGACTCGACGAGGCTTGGCTGCGCCTGCTCCGGCACGCGTTCACCGCCACGGCCGCCCGCCCCACAAAGCGGTGGGACCACCTGGCGCACGAGGTCATCAACGAGATCGGGATCGGCTCCGTACGGGCGGGGTTGTTGCCCTGGCTGGCCCTCGCGGGACGGCCGCGCCCGGTCAGGCTCCGGGTGACGCGCGCGACTCCGGACGTCAACGCGCTCTACGACCCGTACAACGCCGTTGCCCTTCGGGGGCTGACCTCGATGCTCGGCTTGCTGCCGCCGCACTCCGGGAGCGTCAGCACGCTGGGCCGACTGGTCGTGGTCTCCTTGGAGAAGGTCAAGGGAGTGGGCCCGCGCAGCCCCAAAGTGGCTTCGGCCGCTGTGGTTTCGCTGTCCCGCATCCGGGGTGACACGGCGACCCTCGAACTCGCCCGGCTCGCGTCCGTCATCTCCCACAAGCGGACGCTCGACCAGACAGCGGGGCTGCTGGCCGCCCGCTGACCTCTTCGCGTGCGCGGTCGGTCATGCTCGAAACGTCGTTGACCGAGGTGGGGGATCCACCGCGATTCGAGCATGGTCGACGCGCGGGCCCCGATATTCCATCGACAACCGGGGCCGCACCGTGGCACAACTGTCCTCACACACCACAGTGGGAGGGGACATCAACAAACACGCCCGGCCGGATGCCGCACACCACGTCGGCGACAAACTCAAACTGCACCGCAGGGACATACACCTGGACGGGCACCGCTATTCGGTGCTGGGGCTTCGACCCGATACGGCCGTACGGTTCAGCACGAACGACTACCACGACACCCAGCACATCCTGTCGGACCAGGCCGGGGCACGGCTGTTCGCGCGGTTGCTCTGGGGATTGGCCTACCAGAAGACCCCCAACACCCTGCTGGTGATCGACCGCCCGTTCCTGAACCCGACACCCTTCGAAGCGGAACCCCCGCTGCCCGTCGTTGTCGTACCGTCGGACATCACCCGGTTCGGGAGCCGGTCCGTGCGCGCGCTGCGCCGCGAACTCCCGCTCACCACACGGCCTTCGGACGGTACGGTCCGGTTCCAGACCCACGGCCTGGACGCCGCCGTGGCGGAGGGGAAGGCGTGGTGGGCGCGGCAGCAATTCGAGAAGCACAACCCGTACGCCTGGGATCACCACAAACGCCTGACCCGTGCGGACGCGCAGCACGGACTGATCGTCCTGACTGCGGATCCCCGGGAGCTGTGCCAGTGGGCGGTGGCGGTCGGCTCGCTCACGGTGGACCAGAAGCACCCGATGGCCTACGCGGAACTGGATGACCGCCGGGAACTGGAAATGCAGATCTTCCACGACTTCCGCCGCAGGGTGTCCGCCGCACAGACGGCACGTCGAGAGGTCCTGGCCGATGAACTTCCAGCGGAGCGAATCCGACCACGTATCTGGGAGGTCGGCACGGAGATCCGCACCCGGCGGATGCGCGGGCGGGCGGCACTGGGAGCGGCAGCACCTGAGGAAGCAACGAGCTGATTCATGAATTCGTCGGGACCGGGCCGCCTATGACTATGGGATCGACCGTGTCGAAGTAGATGCTGTCTGACCTGGGGTCCAGATAGAACCTGCCGCTGTAGCGGGAACCGGTGACGCTCGCGTCGTAGTGCGCACTACTCATCCACTGCGCGCCCGGGGGCAGAAAGCCGACCAGTTCCTTTGGCACGTTCGCCGGACTGGATGGTGTGAAGTTGTGTTCAGTCAGCGCGACAGTCGACGCGACGGTGCCGGCCGGCAGTCGGGCGACACCGACGACCCGGACATCCGACGGACCTGGAACCGACACCCGGCCGCCGGACTCGACCAGGTTGTATCCGAGCCAGTGCGGGTCGGACAGTTGCCCGACGGCGAGGAACCGCCGCTGTAGCGGCGCGGTGTCCGTACGGATCTTTGTGGTGTCGGGACTGCCCGCATCGAAGGCAGCGTTCAAGGAGATCCCGGCGATTATGGCGAGCACGCTCAGGACAGTGACCATGAGCACCGTGTTCCTGCGCGTGAACCGCAACCGACGCATGTTCCTCTGCTCCCGCCCGCGTCGAATCGTCTTGGCCAGTTCCGGCTGAATCCGGTGGCACGGTCAGCTTCGCCCGGCCCGGGCCCGGCGGACTTCATCCTGGTGCCGCGTCTGGTGTCGCACCAGCAACTCATCGACGGGTCCCAGCACTTGGTCCCACGCGTACGCGCATTCCACCGCGGTATGCGCTCGCGTGTAGTTGTCAGCCGCGGTGATCGCCCTGTCGTAGAGGACCTGGTCCACCAGCGGGGCAGTCTCACGCTCTCTGCGCAACCGTTTGATCAGGTACGGCATGTCCCGCGGCCAATTCGGGTTCGCCGGGGAACTCACCGCGTGTCCTACCCGGGCCCGCACCGGCACCGCTCCGGCGACGCCTTGCTTCGGACGGCAACCTCAGCCTGTGATCCGCGACTACCGCTCAGCGTCCGCGTCCTTGTCAGCCGACGCGACGGTGTCCAGTGACGCGACGGTGTCCAGTGACGCGACGGTGTCCAGTGACGCGACAGCGTCCAGTTCCGCGAAGAACCGGTCCGCCACATCCGAGTTCCGCGCAAGGTCCGCGACCGACTCCCCGACGATGCGGCCCGCGAGTTCCGTAGCCAGGGCGGCGAGGTGCCCGCGCAGCACCGCTTCGGCGATCACGCGGTCTGTTTCGATCTGCAGATGGGCGGCGGCGATGATGGCGTTGTGCTCGCGCTGGCCCTCCGCCCGGATCGCGGCGAGCAGGGCGTTGCCCTGGTCGATGCCTTCTTGTCGGGCTCGGCCGGTTGCGCGGCGGGCGTCTGATATTTCCTTTTTGAAGGCGGTGTAGGCCTCGGAGACCTCATTGTCGAGAGCCGCCGCGCGCTGCATGCCGCCGTCGATGGCGTCGGCCCGCTCTTCGAGGATCTTGACCACCCGAGGCAGGATGATCTTCGCGCACACGATGAAGAGGAACGCGAAGAGCACCAGACCCAGGGCGAGTTCGTACGGGCTCGGCTTCAGTGGTCCCATGCGCGCACCCTATAAAACAGGAGCATCGAGGGGGAACAGTAGGGGTGCGCCAGAATCCGTGCAAGCCGGATGAGTTGGTGTTCTCCGGTCCGGGACCTCAGCTCGCAGCGTGCGGGATCAGGTTCGACGGGACTGTGAATACGGCAACGAAGAACTCCGGGCGGAAGCACCGAATATTCTCGTCCCCGGTCAGTACGCCCGACATCCGGCCGTCCGGGCTGATCAGCAGCTCCGCGCCGTCGGGCTGACAGCCAGTCAATACGTACGCGAACCGCTGCTCGTCGCTCCGCATCGGATGGGCCGCCACCTGCTGGCGTACGGAATCGGCACCGGCACGCGGCAGCCGGGAAAGAAACGCGTCGAGCTGGTCCTGCCGGGTGACTTCGGCGCTCTCCGGCTGACCGGCGGGCAGCGAAAGCACATCCTGGTGAGCGAACGCGACCGTGGTGCCGGGGCCGGCGGCGTTCGGCTGCACCTTCTGCGGTCCGAACGTCGGGTGTACGGGGACCTCCTTCTTCGGCACCTCGAACACCACAGCCACCTGGTTCGCGACCAGGCACTCCGGCGGCGGCTTCGGCGCGGTGACCCGCAGCGTCAGGTTGCCCCCCGCGTGGTGCAGCGACGCTCCCGTGGCCGTGGCGCAGCCGGTGTTCTCCACCCAGCCGACCAGGACGTTCTTCGCGAAGTCGGTCTTCAGAGTGAGGCCGCGTGCCGTCGCCGGGTCGAGGGCGGCGAACCAGCCGGGGAAGCGGGCGAGTTCCCGCTCATCGTGGATCACGGTGCGGATCGTGGGCATGGTGTGCGACGTGGGCTTCAGGTGGAGGGTCCGGGTTTCGATGCCACGTCGTACGGTCGACTCCTGGGCATCGGAAGCGGAGGCGGAGGCGGAGGCGGAGGCGGAGACGGAGGCAGCGGCGGTGGCCTGCTGCTGGGCGCAGCAGGCGGCGAACAGTACGGCGGTCAATAGCGTCGCCGACACCGCAGTGCGCAGTCGCGTGGGGTGTTCCGTACGGTAAAAGGTCATTTATGCATGATCGCGACGGTGGACGGCATTTGGACCTGCGACACCCCGGAGGGCGGGGTTTTACCGTGCGTCGCCGGAGCGTCGCCGCGCCAGTACCTTGCGTCGCACCGGTGTCCTGTTTTGCTGGAGCCGCCCCTGGGGTCCCCGTCTGGAGACCGTCGCGGAGGCTCGTCGATCATTCGGTCGCTGAACGTAGTGGGACGTGTCGGGTCGAACTCCCCTGTGGACTCTGCTGATGCCAGTGCGGCGATTTGCGCGCGCGGCTGCAATCCGGCCATTTGCTTACGGGAAGCAATGTCGTATATACGCTTAGTGATCGTCTCGATAGGGTTTTTGACTGCGAGGGAACAGAGGTGCGCGGGGGAGACCTGTGCACCCGTGGTGCTCTCGTTGTCAGAGAATCACAGTGCCCGGTGCGTGACGGCGGTTGGTCGTGAACGTGCCTTGACTGAAAGGGAGATGTCGTGGCGGAAGCCAGAATCGACGTTGAAACTAGTCTCAAGTCGGGCCAGGAGACGGCGTCCGCGGCGCAGCGGGCCGAGCTCGCGAACACGATCTCCCAGGAGGTCATGTTCGCCACCAAACCGGCCGCGGACACCGGCCCGACGCTGAGTGGCAGCTCGCCGCCGACCGGCCGTACGAGGGTGAGTTCGCCACCGGGAAGGCCGCGGTCTTCTACGGCGCCGGCCACAAGGGCCTGGTCAACCCGTTCATCTTCGCCGACGGGTTCAACTACGGTCCGAGCGACATGGCGGCGCTGTAGGCCTTCCTCAACGCGCCCTACGGTCCGGGTGGGGACTGTTTCCTCGACCAGTTGCTCGCCGCCGGGCTCGACGTCGTGCTGCTCGGCTTCGACAAGCGGCACACGTACATTCAGGCCAACGCCGGAGTCGCGAAGAGCTGCATCCGCGAGGCCATCACGCGCAGGGAGGGCAACGCGCCGCTCACCGTCGGCGGGGTGAGCATGGGCGGCATGATCACCCGCTACGCGCTCTGCACGATGGAGCGCGAGCGTGAGGACCACCAGACCGCGACGTACCTGTCCTACGACACCCCGCACAACGGTGCCTGGATTCCGCTGATCCTCCAGCAGATGGCGTACTTCTTCGAGGAGTTGACGCCCGGCAAGCCCGGTCTGCCCAAGCAGGCCGACCTGATCCGGAGCCCCGCGGCCCAGCAACTGCTCTGGGCCTGGGTCGAGGACGCGAAGTACGCGGGACCGGTTGCGACGGCCAGCCCGCTGCGCAAGAAGTTCCTCGACGAACTGCGCGACCTCGGCAACTTCCCGACGCGGCCCCGGAAGCTCGGCGTTGCTAACCCTTCCCGTCAACCCCTCGGCACTGACGCGCCCCGTCGTGGTTCACACGGGCAGGTCAGTCGGGACGTGGCGCGTGGCTACCGCTCGGCCTTCCGCCACGACAACGGCCCCCGCCGTTCGGCGAGGGCCGGTCACTCGGGAGTCTGCTGCGGGCTCAGGCGGGGAACTCCCCGCCCTGTACAGCAGTGACGAACGACGACCACGCGACCGACTCAAAGATGAGCGCCGGACCGTGAGGGGCCTTGGAGTCACGAACGGGGACGGCGTCGGGGAAGTTTTCGGCAACCTCAATGCAGTCACCCCCGTTGTTGCTGCTGTAGCTGGACTTGCGCCATACCGCGTCGGGCAGGCTACTTGCGCTGATCATGACCTCAGTTCCTTCAAAGCATGGGCAATCATGTCGATCGACCGGGCGGGGGACACGGCAACGGCTGTGAGCAGATCATAGGTGCGCATGGCTTCCTGGACGTCTGCCGGTTGCGCGAGGATCTGCCCTTGTAGAAACCCGTCGACGTAGACGACATCCGGCCCCTCGTCAAGCGTGAGTGCGGCGAACGGCCCGCCGACCCCCGCGTGTGCCCCGGCGTCGTAGGGCACGACCTGAATCACGTTGCTGGGGGTCTCAGAGGCGGTGATCAGCCGCTCAAGCTGAGCGCGCATCGTCTCTGAGCTGCCGACCCGGCGGCGCAGTACGTTTTCGTCAAGGACGATCCACAGTTCGGGCGGGGTGTCCCTTGTGAGGATGCGTTGCCGCTCAAGGCGAGCAGTCACCAGTTCGCCAACGCGGTCCACGTTCGGACGGCCGGCCGAAAGCACTGCCCGCGCGTAGTCCTCCGTCTGTAGCAGGCCGGGAGCTACCTGCACCTGGAAGGACCATACGACGGTTGCCGCCTCTTCAAGCTCGACGAACGGCCGGAACCAGGCCGGGTACGCGTACTTGATGACCAGCGGCTAAAGACGTTGAAAGTGATCAATCGTCCCAAAGGTCTCGTCGCAGAGTTCAGACAGTTCCCTGGTTGGTAGCCGTTTCGCCGCTTCGATCTTGTTGAGTAGCGACGGGGCCATGTGTGCCCGCTTGGCAAGTTCCCGTTGGGAGATTCCGGCCCGCTCCCGATGGCGTCTCAGGTCCGTCGCGTAGAACGAAAGAACGGAGTCCGAAGGGTCAATCTCATCTGCATATGCCACGGGCGCACTCCCTTCCGTTGACTTCTGTCGATGTCAACCCCGGCTACCTATCGACCATACGCGCGCAGGGCAACTCTGTACTTACCCAACGTGGTTGACCGCCCGAACGGGGCGAACACAAGAGGCGTACGGAGTGGGCAGCATGATGTATCAGATGCCGGGGGGACAGCTCCCCGAGCCGGGAACGCTTGTTTACGACCCGGCGGCGCGCAAGGTGGGCGAGTACCGGGGCAAGGCTGGGCCGTACGCGCTGCTGCGCCCGATGGGCGGGGGCTGCGAGTGGCAGGCCGATCCGGTACAGATCCGACGTGCGACCCCGGCGGAGCGTCTGAGTGCCGGAGTGAAGGCGGCCAACGATCGCGCGGGGCGGACTTTGTGACCGGGCCGGAGCACGACACGAGCCGTCCGCCCGTTCCCGTCCCGGGTTGTACGACCTGCGCCGAGCTCGCCGGACAACGCGAGTCCGCACGTGCTCATTTCGACGGCAGTAAAGAAACCGACGCCAACGTGTTGATGCGTCAGCACCAGAGACGGGAGCACCGCGGATGACCCGGCGGACATTCCGGTACGTGCCCTTCTCGATCGCGCAGGACGCGACCGCGGAGCCGGAGTACGCGGCGCGTTGCGTCTCGGGTGACGAGTCCGAGTGCGGCGCTGAGTCCGGTGTGCTGCACGACCCGGCGGAAGTCGAGGAGTGGCAGCGCAGGCACACGCAGGAGACCCGGCACACGCGCTACCGCCGGAACTTTGCCGACTACGCAGTCATGGAGCCCTCGGCCGGTACTCCGCTCGGACTCGAACCGGCGTGTGTCCGGCGGGTGCGCGCATGACGCGCTTACGCGGGTGGAGGGTCACGGCCGACGGCTCGTTCTGGGGCGGGGTGTTTGTGCTCAGCAGTGTTGGCGGCATCCTCGCCGTGATCGTCGTGGCCGCGACCCGTCAACCGCCGTGAGGTTGCACCGAGCGGGCAGCGTCGCCCGAAGACTCCCGCCCCGGCGGATCATCCGCCCGCAACCCTTGGACAGGTCGAGCGCCTGCCGGGGCGGGTCCTGCACCACATCCACTGTACGAAGTGATCAAGGAGGAGACTTGCAGACAAGCACCGCAGGTACGCAGACGACGGCGCAGGCCCCGTGGGGGCTGCGCCGTATGGCTCCGCTGCGCAACGGCTCCCCCTCGCCCTGGCGGTACGCGGGCCTTGATTCGGCCACGCAGACCGGCCGATGGGTCGGGGAGGACGGCGCGATGACCCCGGCCGAACTCGGCAAGCACGGTACGAGCGTGAACACCTACCCGCCGACGCAGGTCGGGAAGGACGGCAAGGTAGACGCCGACTCCGGCCACGACGCGACGCAGGACTAGGGGTAGCGCCATGGACGGACGCCCGGTGCTGGTCTGCACGCAGGATGAGGACGCAACCGCTGATCTGGTCATCGCGGAGTTGAACCGGCGCCGGGTGCCCGTCCTGCGCTTCGACCCTGGGCGGGACTTTCCGGCCCCGTCGGTGCTCGCTGCGCGTCTCGGGCCGGGCGGATGGGGCGGACGGCTCACTGTCGGGGAGCGGGCGGCCGACTTATCCGCTGTGCGCGCCCTGTACCACCGTCGCCCGAACGTCCACCCGACGGACAGCGGCGAGCAGGCGGCCCGGTTCGCTGCTCAGGAGAACCGGCGGGGACTGGGCGGGGTGCTGGGCGCGCTTCCGGGGTGTCTGTACCTGAGCCATCCGCAGGCCATTGCGCGGGCGGAGTACAAGCCCGCGCAGTTGGACGTTGCGACCCGGGTAGGGCTCACGGTTCCGGCCACCCTGGTCACGAACGATCCGATGGAGGCCAAGGCGTTCTGCGCCGAGCAGGCGGCCATCTACAAGCCCTTGCACGCCGGGGCGTATGACGTCGGGGGAGAGCCCGCCGGAATCTGGGCCGCTCCGGTCGAGGCTGGAGAGATCGATGGCGCGGTGAGCTACAGCGCGCACCTGTTCCAAGCTCAGGTGCCCAAGGTGGCGGACGTGCGCGCGGTCGTCGTCGGCGAGCAGGTGTTCAGCGCTCTGATTACCGCGCCGCCCGGGGTCGTGGACTGGAGAGCGGAGTATCAGAGCCTCGCCTATGAACCCGTGGCCTGTCCGGAGGAGATTCGCGGGACGCTGGTGCGGTTCCTCGCCGGTTTCGGGCTGAACTTCGGAGCCTTCGACTTCGCCGTGACCGCCGACGGCGCATGGTGGTTCTTGGAGTGCAACCCGAACGGTCAATGGGCGTGGCTCGAAGAGGCGGCCGGACTGCCGGTCACCCGCGCAATCGCAGACCTGTTGGAGAACGGAGCGAGCCATCATGACTGACCCCCTGCCCTCGGAACACCTACGGGCCGACCTCGCGCGGCACCTGACCAAGTCCGGTGCACTGCGCAGCCCGGAATGGGAAGCGGCCGTTCTGGCCGTGCCTCGCGAGGCGTTCCTCTCGCGTGGCTGGTTCGAGTACGAAGACGGCGGCTGGTACCGGCCTGTATCCGGGCACGACGTGGCCGGACTCGGGCGGATCTACGAAGACGACACCCTCGTGACGCAGGTAGCCGGTGGCGTCTTCCCCGACCAGGTCGAGGGGCGCATCGCGGCGGCTCCCTCGTCGTCGTCCACCCTGCCGGGGCTCGTCGTGCGGATGCTCGAAGACCTGCGGGCCACTGAGGGAACGCGCGTCCTTGAGATCGGCACGGGCACGGGCTACTCAACCGCGCTGCTCTGCCATGTCGTCGGTGAGGACAACGTGACCACGGTCGAGGTGGACGCGGAGGTGTCCGCCCGCGCAGGGATGGCGCTCGGGGGCGCCGGGTACTGGCCTTCCCGCGTGGTCTGTGACGGCCTGGCGGGCTACAAGGAAGGCGGCCCGTATGACCGCGTGATCGCGACGTGCGGCGTTCACACGGTGCCGGCCGACTGGCTCGCGCAGACCCGGCCCGGCGGTGAGGTCCTGGTCACGGTCGGCGGATGGATGCACGCATCCGAACTCGTACGGCTCACGGTCGCCGACGACGGCACGGCCAGCGGCCCGGTTCTCGGCGGACAGGTCTCGTTCATGCTGGCCCGCCCCCACCTTCCGCCACCGTTCGGGATGCTGCCGAACCTCAGCGAGGGCGATGCCGTGGCCACGGAATTTGGCGCGGACGTGCTCGACGACTGGACGGCCCGATTCGTCGCGCAGTTCGCCACGCCCCGCGCGCAGCGCCTCACGCTCGAACGGGACGGCCGGACAGAACACGTCGTGATGGACGTGGACGCCGGATCGTGGGCAGTCGTCTTCCGGGACGGCGCGCGGTGGATGGTCCGGCAGGGCGGCGCGGCGCGCTTGTGGGATCAGATCGCCGAACGCGTCACACAATGGCAGGCGGACGGGCGACCGACTGCTGACCGAATGCGGCTGCACGTCTGCCCCGACGGGCAACGCCTCACATGGGCGTAGCCATCAGCTGACAACCCCCATGTCGTCCCGTCCGTCGTTCCCCCGTGGCGGACGGACGGGGCTCTTCTTACGCGCTCGGGGTTGGGGCTTCCGGTCCTTGCTCGGCAACGTACGTGCCGCGCCCCGGCAGCGCGTACACGAGTCCTTCGTCGGCGAGTGCGGCAATCGCGCGGCGGACGGTCGGGCGGGACAGCCCGTATTCGTCCGCGAGGGCGTTCTCGCTGGGAATGGCCCGATTGGGTTTCCAGTCGCCCCGCTTCACGCGTGCCCGCAAGATCCCTGCGAGTTGCTGAAACGGTGCGTCGGGCGCGTCGCGCTCCACCTGGTCATCTGGCCCGTACTCCATGAGCCGACGGTATCCGGCTGATGCCAGAGCGGCACTCTCTGACAGGCTCATACAAGCCTTTACAGGCTTTTACAGGTAGGTCTAATGTCGGCCCATGACAGACCCCCGCGACGCGGCGAACGTCCGGGGGCGTGGCCCATCAGCCTTATAGGAGCTGACGAACGTGACCGACTTTATCGCGCACCTTGTGCGCCTTCTCGCGCTGCTGTTCCCCGCCAAGGGGAAGCACCGCGCCACCTTCGTGCCGGAACCGGCGCCCGCCCTGGTCAGTCCGTGGCTCAAGCCGTGGACCGGTCCGAGTGCGGAGGAAGTCCGGGAGATCTTCCGGGCGGAATCCACGCTGCAACTCACCCGCGTGCAGAAGGAACGGCGGTGGGCGGTCGAGTTCGCGGCGCGCGGTGTCGAATACCCGTACCGGTATCCCGGGGATCACTTCGCGGCCGTGGGTGCGACCGCATGACCGCCGACGATTGGTTCCCGACCGTTCCGCCCATTCGGTTCGCGCTCTGCTGTGGCTGTCACCGGATCACCCATGCCCCTGTCTCGGTCCGGTGGATAGAGAGCACGAGCGGCCCCGGGGTGACCTTGTACGCCTGCCCCGACTGTGCACCTCACCTCACCCCCGGCCCCCTGCCTGCTGAGACCGCCCCGCCGCGCGGCTGACTCTCTGCCGACCCCTGCCCCGTCCGGACACGTTCCGGGCGGGGTTTCGTCGTCCCCGGCTCGGTGGGCCCGGTCGGTGCCTACGTGGCGGGGAGCGGGGCGGCCTGCTGGTCGGCGAGGCGGGCGGCGACGGCGGAGCGTAGGGCGTTGCCCGCGTCGGCGGTGCCGTCGACTTCGCGGCGCAGTCCGGCGAGGGTTTCGCGCAGGCCCGGTTCGAGGGCGTCGAGGTTGAGGCGGGCGCGCAGTGCGGCCCCCTGCTCGGCGGGCAGGCGGTCGGCGAGGGCGCGCTCGACCGTGTGCACGACGCGCGCCGGGTCCGGCTCGGTGAAGTCGGCGGCGGCTATGCCGTGCGGCTTGGTGTGCCGGGCGGCGAGGTAGGTGGGCAGTTCGGCGCGCAGCGCGTGCAGGGTGTCGAGGTCGGCGGCGGCCTGCTCGCGGGCGGCGCGTGCCATGTCGGCACGGCGCCGGTTGCTGGCTTCGCCGGTCAGGTCGGGGTCTCGGAAGGTGTGGGCGGCGGTGAGGGCGTCGGACAGGCGGCGGCGTACCTCGGCAAGCTCGGTCTTGCGTGTCTCGCTGAGCTGGTGCACGGCGGCGTTTGCGTCGATGTGGTTCGGGCCGGTGAGCGTGAACATGGGCAGTCAAGTCCTCTCGAAGCGCGGGGAGTTCAGTAGGTGCGCAGGCGGGGCGCGTCGGTGGCTGGGGCGGTGGCGGGGTGCAGGCTGTGCGTTTCGGCGTAGCGGCGCATGGCTTCGATCTCGGCGAGGTGGGCGGCGGGCGGCCCGTCGGGCGCGTCCTCCTCTGTGGCGGCGGGGGCGGGGCTTCATGCGGCAGTACGGCCGGTGAGGCGGTCGTACAGGGCGTGGTCGGTGGTGTGGACGCGGACGCGGTCGGCGTAGCTCATGGCGTCCAGCTCGGCCGCGGTGGTCGGCAGGGCGAACGTGTCGGCCGGCGGGCGCGCCGCTCGCTCGACCTGCTCGGCCCAACGGTGGTAGGCGGGCGACGCGTAGCCGCCCGGCTCGGCGCTCGGGCGCGCGGTGGCCTCGGCTTGGTTGTCGTCGGTGATGTGCTCGCGGGTGGTCACTGCGTGTCTCCGTTCGGCTTGGCGGCGAGGATGTGCAGTTGCGGACGCGCGTCGCGTCCGCGCGCTGCCTGCTCGGTGATCGGCGTGCGGGCGAACGGCGGTTGAAAGTCGCCGGTCGGGATCTCGCGGAACTCGCGGTCGAGGTCGTCGAGCAGGACGGCGAGGTGCAGCCCCGACCCGGTGGCGGTGAGCGCTGTTCCGTCGGCGAGGCGGAGCGTGCGCGTGCCCCAACGGGCCATGGCGCCGAGGGCCGGGTGTTCGCCCCCGCTGCTGTCGGGCACGTCGGCGGCGGCGAGCAGCCGCGCGGCCTGTTCGATGGCGGCGTTAAAGGTCTCGGATGCGGTGATGAAGGCGCGGACCGCGTCGCGCGCGGTGGCGTACGTGGCGGCGAGGGCGCCTGTGTCGAGTGGTCCGCCGGGGGCGGTCATGGCGGCGGCCTGGTCGAGGTGTGCGGCGCGCTGCTGTGCGGCGGCATCGGAGGCGGCGCGGTCGGCCTTGCGGCGGGCGGCCTCGGCGCGCAGCTTGGCGAACCTCCCCAACTGCCGTGCGTCGGACAGCTGTTGCGCGGTTACGTGTTCGTCTCCGTCGCGTACGCGTTCCTCCAGTGCGGCGAGCAACTGCTCGGCCTCGCTCGCTTCCTGCTCGGCCTGCACGGTCGCGGCCCCGGTCTTGGGCCGGTCGGTCGTCCTGGTCGTCTTGGTCGTGGTCGTCATGGTGCGGTGTCTCCTCGGTGGTGGCGGTAGTGGTCGAGCGCGGCCGGGTCGATGGCCCACACGCGTGCCCCGACGCGTTCGGCGGGAAGGTGGCCGGAGGTGATCAGGGCGCGTACGTGGCGGGGCGTGCAGCCCATGAGGGCGGCGGCGTCGGCCACGGCCACGGTGCCCGACGGGCGGGGCGCGGTTCCGGTAGCGGCAGACTCGAACGGCGCGGTGGCGGAATCGAATGCGTCGGCGTGCTGTGCGGCTGTGTGCAGGGCGTAGAGCAGTCGGCGGACGCCGGGGGTGATCTCGCCTCCGTCGGCGCGCACGCGGGCGGTGAGGTCGCGGACCAGGGCGCGCAGCACGTCACCCGCGACCGTGGCGGGGACGATGACCGACCCGTCGGCGCGTAGCAGCCGCTCGGCGTCGCTGCGGCTCACCCCCCGGCCCCCTCGGGTCCGTCGTCGTAGAGCGTGAGGGGGCGGTGTTCGTCGTACGCGCCATCCCCAGTGGTTCCAGACTTCGCTGCGCAGCACCTCCGGCCACGGTGTTCCGCGGAGCTGTCCGACAAGCGCGCCGAGCAGGGCGAAGCCCGGATTCGAGTAATGGTGCAGCCGTCCGGCCGGATGGATCCACGCGTTCTCAGCGAAGATGTCGTCGAGTTCAGGCCGCAGCTCGCCGGGGGTGCGCTCCCACCACGGGTGGGCTGTTTCCGCTGACAGTCCGGCGGTGTGGGAGAGGAGTTGGGCGATCGTGGCGTCCGCGCCCTCGGCGGTCCTGAGGTGCTTGCCGAGTGGGTCGGCGAGGTCGAGCAGGCCCTCGTCGCGCAGCCGGAGGACCAGGACCGCGACGAAGGTCTTGGTGATCGATCCGATGCGGAACTGTACGTCGGCGTCGGGCGCGTGACCCTCGATCATGCTCCGCGCGCCCGAAGGCGATCGTTGCTCATGACTCAAACCGTACGGCCTTCTGCCTGGCCCGTTTTGTAACTCTGAGTCATGAAACGCCAGCCCATTGCATCAACTAAATGGTAGTGATCGAATAACGACCAGATCACACGTCAGATACGCGAGCACCTGTGTCGCCTTCGGCGTCCGGGCCCTGGGGAGGACGCTCATGCTTAAAGGGATTCTGCGTGGAAGACGGGACGACTCAGCGGGTGCGGGGGCGTACACCTCGCCGGACGGCGCGGGGCTGGTGAGTTGCCGGGTCCTCGATCCCATCGGACAGGCCATGCCCGGGGCGGAAGTGTCGGTGTACGACACACGCGGACGCCGACTGGCCTTCGGGCACACCGACCCGTTCGGCACGTTCGTCGCAGCGGTCGCACCCGGGCGGTACGCGGCGACGGTCTCGATGGACGGTTACCTGGGCACGCGACACGAAACCGAGGTGGACGAAGGGCAGCACAGTTCCTTTGGTGAAGTCATCCTGCAGCTCGCGCCGATTGCGAAACTTCCCACGTACGGTGACTGGCAGATCGATCCGGTGCACTCCACCATCGGATTCTCCGTACGGCATATAGGAGTTTCCAGGATCCGAGGCCGGTTCGGCTCCTTCCGCGGGGTCCTGCGGGTCACCGACGGGATGGAGAGCTCGCTGCTCCGAGTGGTCATCGACGCGAACAGCATCGACACCGGCAACCGGCAGCGGGACGCGCACTTGCGCTCACCGGAGTTCCTTGACGTCGAGGAATTCCCGTACGTCGAATTCTACGGTGACCGGTTTGTGCACCGGGCCGCCGACAAGTGGACGGTGCACGGCACCCTCTGCCTGCGCGGCGTCACCCGCCCTGTGCAGTTGGACACCCTTTACGGCGGCCTCGGCGACGACATGTCGGGCCAGACGGTGGCGGCGTGCGCGGCGACCACGGAGTTGCACCGCGAGGAGTTCACCCTGAACTGGCAGCACATGCTGGCCCGGGGGATAGGTGCGGTCGGGTCGACCGTGCGGATCAGCTTGGACATCGAGGCTGTCCGGCAGGGCTGATGGGTGAGTGTCAATGTTTCGGCGCGTCGGCCGGGCACGGCTGAAGCCGGCCGGCCCGCGGGCTGCGGACACCGCCCCCGTGGGCCGGGAACACCGAAGCCGGTCGGCCCACGGTTTGAAGAACTCGATCCCGCCCGGTCACCGGCCCCGGGGCACGGATCAGAGTCGCCGGTACAGTCGGGCCCGCGCAGTTTCCCGGACAGTCGACCGGGCGGTTAACGCACCCCGGGAATTGCTCGTCACCCCTGGAGATGAAATGGTGATCGTTATGACCGCCAACGTATTCTTCGACATCACCATCGACGACGCCCCCGCCGGGCGCATCGTCTTCAACCTCTTCGACGACGTAGTGCCGAAGACCGCACAGAACTTCCGCGAGCTGGCCACCGGACAGCACGGCTTCGGCTACGAGGGCTCCAGCTTCCACCGGGTCATCACCGACTTCATGCTCCAGGGTGGCGACTTCACCCGGGGCGACGGCACCGGTGGCAAGAGCATCTACGGCGAGAAGTTCGCGGACGAGAACTTCCAGCTCAAGCACACCAAGCCGGGCCTCCTGAGCATGGCGAACGCCGGGCGTAACACCAACGGCTCGCAGTTCTTCATCACGACCGTGGTGACCGGCTGGCTCGACGGCAAGCACGTCGTGTTCGGCGAGGTCGTCGAGGGCCTGGACCTGGTCAAGACGATCGAGGCGCAGGGCAGCTCCTCCGGCAAGACCAAGTCGAAGGTCACCATCGCGAAGTCGGGCGTGGTGGAGGCTTAAGCCTCACATCTTCGTTACGTACGGCGTGGGGTGGCGTAAGCCCCACGCCATCGTCACGTACGGCGTGGGGTGGCGTAAGCCCCACGCCATCGTCACGTACGGCGTGGAGAGGCGTAAGCCCCACATCTCCACAAGCGTCGTCTCCGTAGCTTTCACGCTCGCCCAGACCGGGCTCCCGTCCGCAAGTCGCAGTTCCACCGCCACCTCGGGGGTGATCTCCGCGACGATGTCCGGGACCTGGTCCGCGGCGATGAGGACTACGGGGACGGCTGCCGGTGTCGGCACCCGGCCGAAGTGTTGCGTCCAGGTGCCCAGGCCGCTTACGGCGAGCACCGCATCCGGGCTGCTTACGGCGAGTAAGGCATGCGGATCGTAGCTGCGCAACCGCATCACCGAGTTCCCGGTCCCGGTGTTTCAGAACCGCACTCACATCCGCACAAGCGTCGTCTCCGTAGCCTTCACACTCGCCCAGACCGGGCTCCCGTCCGTCAGCCGCAGTTCCACCGCCGCCTCCGGGGTGATTTCCGCGACGATGTCCGGGACCTGGTCCGAGGCGATGAGGATGCGCAGACGACTGCCGACCGCGGTGATCTCGCGGACCGTACCGGGCCAGACATTGCGGGGGCTCCCGGTGGGTCGGGCTCGGTGCACCGAGACAGCTTCCGGCGGGATGACCGCCAGCGCTTCAACCCCGGCGGGCAGCGGTTCAGCGACGGTGAGCTGACCCGTCGTGGCCCCGTGCGGGGCCAGCCCGTCTGATGTGGCGGTGCCCGGCCAGGCGTTGCGGCCGAGCATCCGGGCCACCCACGGCGAGCGCGGGTGGCGGGTGACGTCGGCGGGGACGGCGTCCTGGACGGTCCGGCCGTCCTGCAGGACAAGGACCCGGTCGGCGAGCGCGACCGCCTCCACCGGGTCGTGGGTGACGATCAGACAGACGCCGCCGAAGCCGTCGAGGTGGGTGCGCAGCGTGTGCCGTACGTGCGCTCTGGTCGTCTGGTCGAGTGCCGCGAGCGGTTCGTCGAGGAGCAGCAGCCGGGGCCGGGCGGCGAGCGCGCGGGCCAGCGCGACGCGCTGCGCCTGCCCGCCGGACAACTGCGCGGGACGGCGGTGGGCGAGGTGGCCGACGCCGAGACGGTCGAGCCAGTGCTGTGCTTCGGCCCGGGCTGCGGTGCGTCCGACGCCTTGGGCGCGCAGGCCGTACGCCGTGTTGGCGAGCGCGTTCAGGTGTGGGAACAGCGCGTTGTCCTGCGGCACCCAGGCGACCCGCCGCAGGTGCGGGGGCAGCCGGGTGACGTCCAGGCCGCCGAGGCGCAGTTCCGCGTGCGCGCGCGGGGTCAGCCCGAGCAGGGCGCGCAGGAGCGTGGTCTTGCCCGCGCCGTTGGGCCCGACGACGGCGATGGTTGTACCTGGTTCCGCGTTGAGGGTGAGCTTGGTGAAGCCGGTGAGATCGGCTTGGAGGGCCCAGCGTTCGGTGGGCTGAGCCGTTTCCGCGGGTTCGGCTGGGCTGACATCGGGTGTACGGGGCTTCTCATCCGCCCAGGTCGCCGGACCCGTGCCGCCCCGCACGGGTCCGCCGGTCCAGCGCCCGCGCAAGGCGACCAGGACGGCGAAGGCGATCGCAAGCAGCAGCAGCGACACCGAAGTTGCCGCTTCAGGGTCGTTCTGGAGCAGCAAGTAGACCTGGAGCGGCAGCGTCTGTGTGGTGCCCGGGAGATTGCCCGCGAAAGTGATGGTCGCGCCGAACTCGCCCAGGGCCCGTGCCCACGTGAGTGCCGCGCCGGCGGCGAGCCCTGGGGCGACCATCGGCAGCGTGACCGTACGGAATACCCGCAGCGGTGACGCGCCGAGCGACCCGGCGGTCTCCTCGTACCGGGGCCGCAGCCCGGCCAGCGCCCCCTCCAGGCTGATGACCAGGAACGGCATCGACACGAACGTCGCGGCGAGCACGGCGCCTGAAGTGTGGAACGGCAGCGTGACGCCGAAGTTGTCCTCCAGCCAAGGGCCGAGCAGCCCGCGGCGACCGAAGCCGAGGAGCAGCGCTACGCCGCCGACGGTCGGGGGCAGCACCATCGGCAGTAGGACGAGGGACCGTACGAAAACCTTGCCGCGGAAGTCGACCCGGGCGAGCAGCCACGCGAGCGGCACGCCGAGCAGCAGGGACAGGCCGAGCGCCCAGAAGGAGACCTCCAGGGACAGTCGCAGCGCCTGCAGGACCTCCGGGGTGGTGAGGTCGTGGGTGAGTTCGCCCCAGGACGTACGGGTGAGGATCCCGATCAGCGGCAGCAGGAGGAAAGCCACCGCGAGCACGGCGGGGAACGCCAGGGCGAGGGGCATCCTGGCGCGGGGGGCGGCGGGGTGGTTCTTCATGCGGGTCCTGGGGGTGGGGATGCTGAGGTTGCGGCCTGCGAGCGGGGCACCGTCGGTCGTCTGTCCGGTCCCGGGTAAGAAAGCGTCGGTCATGCCCGGAATGTCGTCCCCCGAAGGGGCCAACGACATTCCGGGCATGACCGACGAAGGCGGCCCTGCGGCCCTGCTTACATCACGGCTGCTGGAAACCCGCGTCGCGCAGGATCTTCTGGGCTTCGGGGGTGCTGAGCCACTGTACGAACGCGGCGGCGGCTTCGGCGTGCTTTGAGCCCTTCAGCGTGGCGGCGGGGTAGGCCGCGACGGCGTTCTGCTCGTCGGGGATCCCGACGGCGTCCACCTTGGCGGCGGCGGAGGCGGCGTCCGTGGCGTAGACGAGCCCCGCGTCGGCCTCGCCCAGCTCGACCTTGCTGAGCACGGCGCGGACGCTCGGCTCCTGCGACACCGGCTTCACGTCGAGCTTCTGCGCGTCGAGGATCTGCTTGCTGTACCGCCCCGCCGGGACCTGCGGCGCGGCGAGGACGACCTTCAGCTTGGTGTCGGTGAGGTCCTTCAGCCCGGTGATGTTCTTCGGGTTCTTCTCGCCGGTCGCGATGACGAGGCGGTTCTTGGCGATGACTGTGGACGTACCGACTTCGGCCGCGAGGTCGGTCATCGTCCTGGTGTCCGCGGTGACCAGCGCGTCAGCGGGGGCACCCTGCCTGACCTGCGCGGCTAGCTCCTGGGAGCCCGCGAAAGAGAAGGTGACCCTGGTGCCGGGGTGGCTCTTCTCGTACGCCGTGCCCGCGGTCTTGAACACGTCGGTCAGGGATGCGGCGGCCAGCACGGTGAGGTTGGCGGCGGCCGGCACGGCCGGGTTGCTCTTGGTCTCGCCCGGCTTGGTGTCGCCCGGCTTGGTGTCGCTCTTCTTCGAGCTGTCGCCGCACGCGGCGAGCGGCATCAGCAGGGCGGCGGCCAGCGCGACTAGCGCGGAGCGGCGGGTGATGAGGGAGGACATGAGCGGACTCTCCTGAAGATACCGAAGGGGTGGCGTCGGCAGGGGGGCGGACTGCGGCGACAGGAACGGTGGAGCGGACGGGACAAGGCCCCACCTTGGCGGCGCGGACACCAGGGCCGTCCCGGGAACGGTGCGGTCAGCCGCGGTCGATGAACACGCTCGTGGCCTTCACCCGGGCGGTCGCCTGCATGCCGACTTCCAGGCCCAGCTCCTCCACGCTCTCCCGGGTCAGGAGGGAGACGAGGCGGTGTGGTCCCGCCTGGATCTCCACCTGGGCGGCGACGTCGCCGAGGGTCACTGCGGTGACGATGCCGGGGAAGGCGTTGCGGGCGGAAGTGTAGGAGTTCTCCTCCTCGCCGCTGTCAGCCTGGCCGACCTCGATGGCGAACGCCGCGAGGTCGGGGCCGTCGATGAGGCGTCGGCCGGAGTCGTCGCGGCGGGTGGCGACTCGTCCGGCGTCCGCCCAGCGGCGCGCGGTGTCAGGACTGACGCCGAGCAGGCGGGCGGCCTGGCCTATGGTGTAGGACTGCATATGCCGGACGATATACGTCAGGGCATCGCATTAACAAGGATGCGAAAGCTTGTTGCCTCGCAGATGCGTTCCGGAAGGTGAATCGGGCGGACCAGCGCCTCACGGTCAGCCGTGGCTGCGTCAGACGTCGGCGGGCCAGCCGTCCCAGCCCGCAGATTGTGCGCCGACGCACGGATGTCTACTCGTACGCCCGTTTTGACCTCCGCGACACGTTCGTCGCGGACTGGGCCACAGCCGAGGAACGCAGGGCGCGGCAGCGTCTGCGGCAAGGAGTCGGTGTCCTACGGCAGTTGCTGGATGCCGACCTGGACTGCGCGCAGAACTTCGACCTTCCGGCCGCCCGGCACAGGCACAGTGCTGTCTGGCTCGCGTAGGTCACTTCCCTGGTGCGCGCCGCGCCGGGAATCCGCCGCACCCGGACCCCGTTACGCGGGCGTTGCGCTCTTGATGACAGCGAAGAGCGCGCCGAACGGGTCGGTGAGCCAGGCGACCCGGCCGATGTCGGGGGCGTCCGCCGCCGCGGTCGTGTCGGGGCTGCCCAGGTCGAGCCAGCTGGGCGAGCCGGGCACAAAGTCAGTGCTGAGCATGGTGGTGTGCTCCTTCGAGAGATCCGCGCCGGGCGCTGGTGAGTGCTCCTGATGAAGGGCGCTTGTCGATTCGAGTCCGGCACGGTCAAGTCCGAGCGGCGCGGCAGGAGTTGACAGTCCAGGGTGGCCCGGTTGAGCGCACGACGGCCGAGCAACTGGGTCATGGGGTTCCTAAAGATCAAGAACAAGCAAAAAATGCACAGCAGCGTACGGAGGGCCGTCCCGCTTTGGCCCGGTGTCCCCGCTGCCTGCTTTGATTCCACTGGTCGATGTGAGGTTGTTCAGGTGAGACCGCAGGGGAACACGGAGCATGGTGGGCAGCCGGTCGCTGGGGCGGCAGTTCGGGTGGCTATGGGCGGCGTACGCGGTCAGCGCATTCGGCACGCGGATCGCGTTCGACGCGTTCCCGCTGATCGCGATCCTCGTGCTGCACGCCGGGACGACCGAAGTGTCCGCGCTGGCGGCCGCGGGGCTGGCGGTCGGAGCGGCGGTAGTGGTGCCGCTCGGCCCGTGGGTGGAGTTCCGGCGCAAACGGTCGGTGATGGTCGGGATGGACCTGGTCCGGTTCGCAGCGTTGATGAGTGTTCCCGCCGCGTACGCGCTCGGCTGGCTCAGGTTCCCCCAGCTTCTGATCGTGTCAGTCATCGTCGCCGCAGCCGACATCACCTTCACGGCGGCCGGCGGCTCCTGCCTGAAAGCGCTCGTAGGCCCGGCCGACCTGCTCGTCGCGAACGGCCGGTTCGAGTCCACGACCTGGACCGCCGCCGTGCTCGGGCCGCCGCTCGGCGGGGCCGCGATCGGGCTGTTCGGCCCGGTGCTGACCGTGGTGGCCAATGCGGTCAGCTTCCTGCTCTCGGCAGTAGGGATCCGCGCGATCGGCGGGAAGGAGCCGCAGCCTGTGCGAACTGACGCACCGCGGCCCCGGACCGGCGACCTGCTCGAAGGGTGGCGGTACATCCTGGCCCACCCGGCGCTGCGCCCGCTGTTCTTCAACACGGTCCTGGTCAACGGCCTGATCATGGCGACCTCTCCGCTGCTCGCCGTCCTCATGCTCGGCCGTCTCGGGTTCGCGCCGTGGCAGTACGGCCTCGCGTTCGCAGTCCCCTGCGTCGGCGGGATCATCGGCTCACGGCTGGCCCCCGTGCTCGTCGCGAGGTTCGGCCGACCCAAAGTCTTGCTCACCGCCGGGGCCCTGCGCGCGTGTTGGTTGCCCGGGCTGGCCTTCATCCGCCCCGGTGTCGCCGGGCTCGTACTCGTCATGGCCGTCGAGTTCGGGCTGATCACTTGTATGGGCGTGTTCAACCCGGTGTTCGCCACCTACCGGCTCGACCAGACCGCGACGGACCGGGTCGTCCGTACCTTGTCCGCATGGTCGGTGAGCAGCAAACTCACCATCGCGGCCCTAACTGCTCTGTGGGGCCTGCTGGCCGGTGTCACCAGCGCCCGCGCCGCGATCGCGGTCGCCGGTCTCCTGCTTTTGGCGACCCCGTTCCTGCTGCCCCGGCACAACACGTCAGCGGGTGCGCGGGAACCGGAGCAGAGTTTCCTAGCCGGTGGGTGATCACACCCCGTCCCAGGTGGTGCCGGTCGTCGGAGCGGGACGGGCCGTGGACGGTCCCGCGCGGACGACCGCGCGGTCACCTCGTGGCCCGAACATGTGCAGGATCTCCACGGCGCTCGTACCCGCCGGACCGAACCAGTGCGGTTCCCTGGTATCGAACTCGGCCACTTCCCCGGGGCCGAGGGTGGATTCATGCTCTCCGAGAATGAGGCGCAGCTCGCCCGCGAGGACGTAGAGCCACTCGTAACCGTCGTGGGTGACCAGCTTCGGTTCGCGGGCGGCCAGAACCTGCTTGAACACCTGCACCCTGCCTGGGTACTGCGTCAGGGGCACGAGGGTGCTGCCGTGTTTTGTGCGCAGAGGTGTGAGATGCACCCGGGGGTCGCCGCTGGCCGGCGCGGCCACCAGCTGGTCGAGCGCGATGCGGTGCGCACGCGCGAGCGGGATGAGCAGTTCCAGGGTCGGGCGTCGTTTGCCTGATTCGAGACGGGACAGCGTGCTCACCGAGAACCCCGTCGTGGCGGCAAGCGCCTCCAGGGTGAGTCCACGGTCCCGGCGCAGCGCGCGCAGCCGGGGCCCGATGCCGTCGAGTATCCGTTGCAGGTCCTCATCCATGGAGTCCATTTTGCAGTCTTCGCAAATTTGCTGGGCTGCGGGTGTCGTCCGGCCCGAGCATGGCCGCTTAGACGTTCCCGGACTTGAGAGGTGGACCGTGACCGCGACGACTCACAGTGTTCAACCCGTTCAACCCGTTCTGAGCGTGCGTAGACGCTGGACGGTACTGGCCGTCTGTTGTCTGAGCATGTTCCTGGTGGGACTGGACACCACCATCGTCAACGTGGGCCTGCCGGCCATCGGGCGTGGCCTGGACGCCGGGACCCGCCGACTCGAATGGACCGTGAACGCCTACACCCTGGTCCTGGCCAGTCTCCTGATCTCCTCCGGTGCGCTGGCGGACCGCTTCGGGCGCCGGCGGGTGTTCCAGGTCGGTCTGGTCGTATTCGGTGCGGCTTCGCTGCTCTGCGCGGTCGCCCCTTCGGTGGGCGCGCTCACCGCGGCCCGTGCGCTCCAGGGCGTCGGCGCTTCGATGCTCAGTCCCGTGGCACTCGCGATCGTGGTGAACGCGATGCCCGACCCGAAGGAGCGGGCGCGGGCGATCGGGGTCTGGGCTGCGGTCTTCGGTCTCAGCATGGCCGTCGGCCCCGTCACGGGCGGTGCCCTCATCGAGGGTCTCGGCTGGCGGTCGGTGTTCTGGATCAACGCGCCGGTAATCGTCGCAGCCCTGGTGCTCAGCGTGATGTTCGTGCCGGAGTCCCGGGCGCAGCGGCCGCGGCGGCTCGATCTGCCAGGTCAGGTCCTGCTGACAGCGGTCATCGGGATCTCGGTCGGCGTCCTCATCGAGGGGCCGCACATCGGCTGGACGTCGCTCGCGGCGGTTTCCGCGTACCCGATCGCCGCCGCGGCGGCGATCGGATTCGTCTGGGTCGAGTACCGCCGGCGCGAGCCGTTGATCGATCCGCGACTCTTCCGCAGTCCCGTCTTCAGTGGTGCGGTCCTGGGCGCCGTGGCGGTCTTCGTGGCCCTGAACGTGACGCTGCTGCTCAACACCTTCTATCTGCAGCACACCCGGGGATGGACGCCGCTGGCCGCCGGGACGGCGACCTTGCCCATGGCCGCCGGAGCGATCGTCTGTGCACCGTTGTCCGGCCTCCTGGTCGGCCGGGTCGGCGCGCGGCTGCCCCTTGTCCTGGCCGGTGGCTTCATGACCGCGGGTGGACTCTGCCTGGTCAGGCTCGACCAGCACACAAACGTGTCACTGCTTCTGCTGGCCTACCTGTTCATCGGCGTGGGGTTCGGGTTCGCCAACGCTCCGCTCACCGACACCGCGGTGAACAGCCTGCCGCCGGCCCGGGCCGGTGTGGCCGGTGCGATCACCTCAACCGCACGCCAGTTCGGCTCCGCGGTCGGCATCGCCATCGCCGGCGGACTGGTTGCCGGCACCGGCGCGGCGGGGCTGGCCCACGCATCGCGTCCGGGCTGGATCCTGGTCTCCACCTGCGGAGTCTTCCTGCTCTTCGTGGCCCGCACAGCGCGACGGCCAGCACGGTCGTGACGGGCGGCAGGTTCGGCACTGCCGGTGGGAAGCCCAGGCGCCGCGTGCTGCGGGAAAACCGTACGACAAGGTTCGTGGGGTTGGCTTTTGGTTCTTTCGCCGTTGTGTGCGCCTAAGGCCACTGGTTCAACCACTTTGGTCTGGACCATTGACCAATGGTCCAGACCTTTCTAGGATCGCCACACTGCTCGGCGATCGCGTGCGGCTGCCCCGTGCTCGTCGGACGGAGCACGGTCCCACCTTTCTGCAAGCCCGGACCTCACCTGGGAGCAGTTTTGACCAGTGCACCGCGAACGCGCGTCCGCCATCGGCTCAGGGCAAGGATCGCCACGGCTCTGGCGGCGCTCGCCCTCCCCCTCGGCTTGATCGTCGGCCTGCCCACCCCCGCCGCGGCCGCCACTTCGGCGACGGCCACCTACGTGAAGACCCAGGACTGGGGCACCGGATTCGGCGCCCAGTGGACCATCAAGAACACCGGTACCACGACGCTGAGTTCGTGGACCGTCGAGTGGGACTACCCCTCGGGTACGTCGGTCACCGGGTTCTGGGAGGCGGACGTCACCTCGTCCGGCAACCACTGGACCGCCAAGAACAAGTCGCACAACGGCACGCTCTCCCCCGGCGCCAGCGCCACCTTCGGCTTCAACGGCGCCGGGCCCGGCGCACCGTCCGGCTGCAAACTCAACGGCGGTTCCTGTACCGGGGGTTCGACCCCCGGCGACAACCCGCCGTCCGCGCCGGGCACCCCCGTCGCGGGCAGCGTGGGGAACACTTCCCTCACGCTGACCTGGCCGGCCGCCACCGACGACTACGGGGTCCAGAACTACGACGTCTACCGGAACGCGGCGAAGATCGCGACGGTGACCGGGACTTCGTACGCCGACACCGGCCTGACCGCCGGAACCACGTACAGCTACAGCGTGACCGCCCGCGACACCGCGGGACAGACGGGCCCGTCGTCGCCGGGGCTCACCGTCGCCACAACCGGCGGGGGCGGCACCCCGGGCACGGACAAGGTCAGGCTCGGGTACTTCACCGACTGGGGCGTCTACCAGCGCAACTACCATGTGAAGAACATCGTGACCTCGGGGTCGGCGGGCAAACTGACCCACATCAACTACGCGTTCGGCAACGTCACGGGCGGGCAGTGCGCGATCGGCGACGCCTACGCGGACTACCAGAAGACGTACGACGCCTCGAGCAGCGTGAGCGGTGTCGCCGACACTTGGGACCAGCCGGTCGCGGGCAACATCAACCAGCTGCGCGAACTGAAGAAGCTGTACCCGAACATCAAGGTGCTGTGGTCCTTCGGCGGCTGGACCTGGTCCGGCGGCTTCGCCCAGGCCGCGCAGAACCCGGCGGCGTTCGCCGACTCCTGCTACAAAATGGTCGAAGACCCGCGCTGGGCCGACGTGTTCGACGGCATCGACATCGACTGGGAGTACCCCAACGCCTGCGGCCTGACCTGTGACACCAGCGGGCAGGCGGCGCTGAAGAACCTCCTCGCGGCGCTGCGCGCGAAGTTCAGCAACTCGGCACTGGTGACGGCCGCCGTCTCCGCCGACGGATCAGCGGGCGGCAAGCTGGACCAGGCTGACTACGCCGGCGCGGCACAGTACGTCGACTGGTACAACGTGATGACGTACGACTTCTTCGGCGCGTGGGACAAGACAGGCCCGACGGCCCCGCACTCGCCGCTCACTTCGTACAACGGCATCCCGGTCGCGGGCTTCAACAGTGACGCCGCCATCCAGAAGTACCAGTCCAAGGGCATCCCGGCGAACAAGCTGAACCTCGGCATCGGCTTCTACGGCCGCGGCTGGACCGGTGTGACGCAGGACGCCCCGGGCGGTACCGCGACCGGGCCCGCGCCGGGCGCGTACGAGCAGGGCATCGAGGACTACAAGGTGCTCAAGTCCAGCTGCCCGTCGACCGGCACCATCGCGGGCACGGCGTATGCGCACTGCGGCACGAACTGGTGGAGCTACGACACCCCGTCGACGATCGCGGGGAAGATGACGTACGTGAAGAACCAGAGCCTGCGCGGCGCGTTCTTCTGGGAGTTCAGCGGTGACACCGCGAACGGCGAGCTGATGTCCGCGATCGACACCGGACTGAAGTAGGGCGGGAGTCACCGGACTGAGGTAGGGCGGGAGTCACCGGACTGAGGTAGGGCGGGAGTCACCGGACTGAGGTAGGCCGGGAGTCAACCGCCACAAACCCGGGGTGCGGGTCCACCTCCGCACCCCGGGTTCCCCTGACAGACGTGACAGGACCGAAGGGCCGGTGGGGTGTCCCACCGGCCCTTCGGATTCCGACTGCCCCTAAGGGCGTCGCCCAGAACAGGCCCTGGACGATCTCGGCCTTCCCGGTGGCCGGGTCGAAGACCACCGAGCCCTTCTCGAACCGCCAACGGCGCACCGGCGGATTCTGACCCCGGTCGTACGGGTCAGGGCTTGCAGGTGCGTCCCTTGGCCGGCACGGTGCCCGCGTTGAGGTAGTCCTCGACGACACCGCTGATGCAGCTACCCCGCCCGTAGGCCACATGGCCGTCGGCGTCGTTGACGACGAGGGTGGCGTTGGCCAGCTGCTTCTCGACGCGTTGGGCGTCGGTCAGCGGGGTGGAGTTGTCCCGGGCGTCGTTGACCAGCAGGATGGGCGCCGATCCGGCGGCATTGACTGCGGCGGACTCCGCGGTGGGCGCGGTGGGCCAGAAGTCGGAGACCGCGCCCAGCAGGGTCAGGCTAGCGCCGAAGTGCGGGGAGAGCTTGTCCGCTGCGGCGATGTCGTTGTCGAGCTTCTGGGCCACCTTGTCCGCGGGCACCGGGTAGTCGGACGGCTTGCCCTCCAGCGCCTTGACGGCCACCCGCGAGTCCTGGGACGAGTTGTAGTGCCCCTTGTCGTCACGGCCGTTGTAAATGTCGGCGAGGGCCAGCAACGCCGACGGATCGCCCTGCGTGGCGAAGGCGATGCCTGTCAGCAGCTGGGAGCCGTTCGCGTCGGGGTCGTAGGTGGCCTGGAGCGCGGCGATCCGGGCCAGGGTGGGGCCGAAGTTGCGGCCGTCCTGGGCCTTGAGCGGGCTGGTGGCGAGCTTGGCGAGCAGGTCGTCGAAGTGCTTGGCGACGGAGGCGGTATCGGGCCCCAGGGGGCAGCTTTGGCCCTCGGTGGCGCAGTTCTGGAAGATCGTGGTGAGGGAGCTCTCAAGGGCCTTCCCGGCCTCGCCGTCACCCTCCTCTTTGCTCTCGCTCTTGCCCGGGTTGTCGACGGAGTCGAGGACCATCCGGCCGACGTTCTGCGGGAACTGACCCGCGTAGACCTGGCCGATCCGGGTGCCGTAGGAGATGCCGTAGTAGGAGAGTTTCCCGTCGCCCAGGACGGTCCGCATGACTTCCATGTCGCGGGCCACGTTCTCGGTGCCGACGAACGGGAGGATCTTCCCGGAGTTGGTGGCGCAGGCCGCCGCGTAGGCCTTCACCGCGTCCAGAGCCTTCGGACGGGCCGCGACGTTGCTGAAGTCAGTGTCGAAGTAGGCGTCCTTGGCCTTGTCGTCCAGGCACCGGACGGGTTCGCTCGCTCCGACACCGCGCGGGTCGAATCCGACGAGGTCGTAGCGCGCGTTGAGCTTCTTGAGGGTGTCCAGGCCGTTGGCGACGTACTCCATCCCGGATTCGCCGGGGCCTCCGGGGTTGACCAGCAGGGAGCCGAGCCGGTTGCCGGGGTCGGTCGCCTTATGGCGGTTGACCGCGATCTTCATGGTGGCGCCGGACGGGTTGCCGTAGTCGACCGGAACGGTGATGTGCGCGCAGTCGAGACCCTCTGTCTCGGGGCACGGCGCCCACTTGGGTTTCTGGGCCGTGAAGGCGGTGAGCGTCGCCGGGTCGGGTGCCTTGTCGGCCGCCAGGGCGGTGGCGGCGATGGTGCCGGACGCCTTGGGGGTGCCGCTGGAGGTGGCCGTGTCCTTGCTGTCCCCACAGCCGGCCGCGCAGACAGCGGCCAGAGTGGTGGCGGTGATTGCGGCGAGTGTACGACGGGGCAAGACGTGCTCCTAGGTAGTGGCGCCGACCGGGTTGTCCGGCCCGGAACGCCGGGCACTGACCGGCGGTACAGCAAGATCCAGTAGAACCGGGCACGGAGGATGCGGCAACCGGGACCGGGCCGCGGACCCAACTGTTCCCCCAATTGCACGCACGCCGGACCGACGTCGGGAACATCGGTCGCCACCGGCCCGCCCACCGGCCCGCCCACCGGCCCGCCCACCGGCCCGCCCACCGGTCACTGGTCACCGCCCACCGGACCCAATTCTTCCAAGGAAAAGCTCACGTACGGATGACCCGCGCGACAGGCCTACAACCGGTTCCGGCACGCGCGGGCCGTGTGCACGGTCGTGGCGGTGAGGTAGAACGCGTCGGGACGCCACAGGATCCCGTGTCCGGAATCCCGGTCGAGGAGCTGGTCCAGGACCGCCCCGTCCGCAGCGTCCAGCCGGTCGGCGGCCATCGCGCGCAGCCGGCTCAGCTGGCCGTAGAGGTATTCGCGGACTGGCAGGTCCAGGGGAGACGGCAGGTCGGTGAGGAACGTCCGGGAGCCGGTCGGCACGAGTCCCGCGCGGGCCAGCATCGCGGGCCAGTCCTCGACCGTCCCGACGGCTCCGGGCAGGTCGGCGCGCATGGCGGCGAACCAGTCCTCGTTGGCGGCGTCCAGCCGGGCCTGGAGCCCCGGGCGGCCCAGGCCGATGTCGCGGGGGAGGAAGCGCGGGGCCAGCCCGCGTTCGGCGACGGCCAGCAGACCGCCGGGACGCAGCGTCCGCGCCAGTGCGTCCAGCCCGGCCTGCTGGTCCCCCAAGTGGTGCATGACCTGGCTGGTCCACACCAGATCAGCGGAGCCCAGGCTGTCGAACCCGCCGGGCAGGTCGGCCGTCAGGGTCGACACCCGGTCGGCCATCCCCAGCCGGACGGCCCGGGCGCGGGTCCGGTCCAGTAGCGCTTCCGTACCGTCGACGGCGACCACCTCGGCCTGCGGGAACGCCCCCGCGAGCAGACATGAGGCCACACCAGGACCGCTGCCGACGTCCAGGAGCCGGCTGACGTCGGCCACCGCGTACCCGTTCCGGAAATACAAGTGGCGCAGCCAGCCCGCCGCCTCTTCCAGGAAGGGGATGTTCAGCTCGGCCTCACGCTCCAGCTGGGTGCCCAGTGCTTCCCAGTCGATGTCGTCGGCGTGGTGGTGCTGATGGCTTGTCACAGCGTTTCTCCTGCGGGCGGGGGCCGACGACGGGCGTACGGAGGACAGACGGACGGGGAACAGAGCACGTGGGGCCGGACGGCCCGATCCGCTGCGCCGGAGGTCACCCGGGGCGGCCTCGGAGACCTCGTCGCTCTCTTGCTGCGGAGAACACTGCGGCCGTGCCACTGCATTCCATGTACGCCCGACAGTTCCGGTACCCGCGGCTGGACGGACCACCGCGCGTACGTCCGCTGCGACAGGTGCCACACAGGAGAATCCACCGGGCTGGCCCGGCATCAGGTCAGTTCGGCCGGCCGGCGACAGTTCCGACTGACTGACTCGTACTGGCTGCCGCGGGAGCCGCGGCGACCCGTTCAGCACGCCGCACAAGACGCCAGACAGGCGTCAGCGCCCCGTCCCAGCCAGACGGGACAGGGCGCTGCGGGAAGAACTCTGCTTATACGACCGTCACGTTCTCAGCCTGGGGACCCTTGGGGCCCTGCGAGACCTCGAAGGACACAGCCTGGTTCTCCTCCAGCGACCGGTAACCGCTGCTCTGGATGGCGGAGAAGTGGACGAACACGTCCGGGCCGCCACCGTCCTGCTGGATGAAGCCGAAGCCCTTTTCAGCGTTGAACCACTTGACTGTGCCTGTCGCCATGAGAGCTGATCCTGTCCTTCGCATGCCACAACGCGACTTCGCCGCGCCCCCCGTAACCCCATGTGCGGCTCCGGCCCCTGAACCTTGCCCTCCCGCCACCTGTTCTGGCAACGGTCGGTGGCAATGTGGCTGCCGTTATCAGTCAGAATGCGCCAACAGTGCCCACCCAGATCACCCGGCCGAGCCGGACCGGCCGCTGGCAGCCACTGTGTTGACCATCGGCGTCCTGCGGTTGTGCGGCCCGGATCACCCTGCTTTGTTCGACCGGAGCCCAATGATCAATACGGCCGGATGTCGTACCTGCCGTCAGCTCCCGATGGGCTTGGCACGCCCAGGAGCGGGCAGACAGGACCCCATGGAAACCTGGGTATGGGTCGTGACCGTCAGCGCGGTGGTGGTCTTCTTAGTGCTGTTGGTGATCGTCGTGCGCCTTGTCGGCCGGCTGCGCCGGGCGTGGGACCAGGTGCGCGGCCCGGACGCGACGTCGTACGAGAGATTCCTGTTCTTCGGTGCGCTGATCTACGCGGTCAGCCCGGTCGACCTGCTGCCCGACCCGATCCTGATCGACGACATCGGGGTGCTGTTGTTCGCCGTGCGTTCGTTGGAGGGGGCCGCCGACCGCAAGGGACTGACCGCTGCGGCCCGGGCCGCCACCCAGGTGCGCAGGCGGTACCAAGCGCGGTGAAGCGTGGCGGCGGCCTTCCGTGTTTCGCGTTCAGCCGCGCCGAGCGTCACCTCAGCGGCGTTCCGGACCCCGCAGGCCATCGTCGTAGGCCTCTTCCAACGTGCTGACGGGGTAGTAGCACTGGGCCTGGTGCAGTGCTTTCAACTGCCACGGATTCGTGCAGACCAGCCCCAAGTAACCGTCGCGCTCCAGGATCTGACGGCGGGCCCGGCCCAACAGCGACAGGGCGGAGGCGCCGAAGAAGCCGACCGACCGCAGGTCCACGATCACTTGAGGGTGTCCCGTGGTGGTCGCGGCGTCCACCTGCGCGCTGATCTCCGCGACTGATTCCACGTCGATGTCACCATGGAACTCGATGACGGTGAACCCGTGCGCGCTGTGGGTGCGGGCGTACGGGGGCGGTGCTGACACCTCATCCCGGGCGAAGTCGATCCGGCCGAGCGTTGTGTAGCGGATTTCAGACATGAGGTGCCCCCAGGTTTGTCGGCCCTGTGTGGCAGGAGCGTGCTGAATCGACCACCGCCGGAGTCTGGGGTGACAAGCAGGGACGCTAGAGCAACTTGTCGGTGAGTTGTCCGCTCTCCTGAAATTTCCTCACTCGTATGAACTAACTTCGCGTCAGTTCCCTCGGAACGCTGACTGTTCTGGTAGTGGCGAAATCAGTTCGGACAGCGCCGCAGCACCCGCGGCATAGGCTTCCTCCGGCGTGCTGACCGGACGGAAGATTTTGTGCAACTTGACGATCCGCAGCACCTTCAGGTGCCACGGGTCCACGCAGACCAGTCCCAGGTAGCCGTCCCGGTCAAGCGTGCGCTGGCGGGCCCGGCACAGCAGCGACACAGCGGAGGCCCCGAAGAATTCAGCCGACCGCAGGTCCACGACCACCCGGGGACGCTCAGCCGCGGTCGCGGCGTCCACGTGCGCGCTGACCTCCGCGGCGCTGTCCAGGTCTATGTCACCGTGGAACTCGACGACGGTGTAGCCGCTCGCACTCCGGGTGCGGGCGGCCGGGCGGGAAGCCTTTCCCTGTACGACGGTAGTCCAGTCGAGCGCTGTGTAGCGGATTCCGGACATGGTGTCCCCTGGGCCTGAAGGCCTTGCCGGGGCAAGGCTGCGATGAGCAGACGACCACCGGGGGCTGGGGTGACAATCAGGAAGGTATGTGGAGTTGCAACTAAGGACTCACACTTGCCGCGCATGTTCACTCGTACGGGTTAACTCTACTGTCGTGTCTGCGAAATTTCCCCAGTTGCTGAAAAGACGTCACCAGTTGTGGTTCAGGCGCTGGCGAATCCCGGGTTCCCGGAGTCTTCGCGCCCGGAGTCTTTGCGCCCGGAGTCCTTGCGCCCGGAGTCCTCGCGCCCCGAGTCCTCGCCCCCGGAGTCCTTCTGACCCGCTGTGAGCGAGTCCCCCAGCGGAATCGTCGTGACGTCGAACTTGCCGTCGATGATGTCGCGGGCGAAGTCCGCCAGCCGCAGCCGGTGCGTTCGGGCATAGCCGCGGAAGACGTTGAACGCGTCGTCCACCGAGATCTGCCACCGCTCCGCCAGGATGCCCTTGACTTGCTCAAGGATGACCCTGCTGGACAGTGCGGCCTGCAGCTGGCTCCGCTCGATGTGGCTCTGCTCCAGGAACCGCTGCTGGAGGATCGCGATGGTCGCGATGTCGGCGAGGGCCTGCGCAAGGGCGATGTCCGGCGCTTCCAGCCGGCTGGACCTGGTCTGGAAGAGGTTCAGCGCACCCACGACCCGGTTGCGCAGGCGCAGCGGGATCGCATGGGTGACGACGTACCCGGTCTCCCGGGCGCGGGTGGCGAAGTTGGGCCACGTGGCGGTGACCACTGTGTCGGTGAGGTCGATGTTGGTACCGGCTTTGCCCGTGCGGTAGCACGTGACACAGGGCCCCTCGTCGCTCTGGATGGCGAACAGCTCGAGCAGCCGCGCGTGTTCGTCGGAGGCGGCGATGGTCTGAAGTTCGTCGTGCGTGTCAACCAGGAGGATCCCCGCAGCTGAGACGTCCAGGAGTTCCACACAGCGACTGGAGAGCCGCTGCAGGAAGTCGATGACGTCGAAGTCGTCGATGAGGGAATCCGCAACCTCCACGAAGATCTCGGTGATTCGTTGCTCACGAAGCATGATTGTCATCCCCTTGTTCCCTCGGGCATTTGAGGGTCGGTCATATCACTGTGGAAGCGCAGTCGTCTGGACACAACGTTTGCGGCGACTTCCCCCAAATTGTGCGTGCTGCTGAAAGCGAAGGCCCGCAGGCGCAAGAGCGCCTCGGTCAGGGAGATGTCCAGTTGGACACTGACCATGCCGGCGGCCTGGTGCACCACGGCCCGTTGGAGCGCACCGGGGGACTCCGACCGGTGCATCCACGCGTCCAGCCGGCGGTCGTCCCGGCCGAGGAACAGCAGCGTCAGCGCACCGGCGAGTCTCGTCGCGTCAATCGCCTCCTGCTCCGTCATCACCCGCGCTTCGGCGCACGTGGCGGTCAGGACACCGACGTTGATCGCGCCGATGTTCAGCGGGAAGCAGAACACCGCCCGCACCGGCAGGAGCGCCGCGGCAGGCAGCAGCGCAGGCCAGCGGTCGGGTCGCACGGCGGTCAGATCGGATTCGCAGACCGCGTTCCCTAACTTGGCCGCATCCGGACCTGGACCTTCGCCAAGAGTTGCCTGGAGTTCTTCGAACCGGGTGCCGACACGGCCGGAGCACCAGACGGGTTCTGTGAAGGTGTCCGCTGCGCCGCTGTCGACGAGGAGGGAGACCGCGATGTCGTCGACGCCCAGTCGGGCAGCCGCCTCGACAGCCAGGAGGGTGTTCGCGTTCGGCAGTTTCCGCAGGATGTCGGCCATCCGCTCACTGATCACGGGGCCCGCCTCCGGGTATGGACGCCTGGTTGGTGTGCTGGATCCAGGTGGTCGGCAGACTGATTCCGCGCGACGGGTTCGAAGTCCCCGTCCGCGAATTCTCCACCGGAGAGTAGCGCACGGGGAAGGCGGGACGGCACGGTGACCACAAGAAAATATGATCTTCGATTTCGCGGCGGAGTGCCGCGTTGACCAGGGGAGTCCCGTGGAACGGACCACCGCCAACCCGGCTCGGGAATCGCAGCATTCCCACGGTCAACGCAACGCTTCCCGGCCCGGACGTAGTACCTCCCGGCCCGGACGTGACACCTCCCCGGATCTGACACACCCCCGGGCCCGCGGCTGCGCACAGCCGCGGGCCCGGGGGTGTGGATCCCTGTGGGGGAGTCAGTGCTTGAACGCGTCCTTGACGTGCTCGCCGGCTTGCTTCACATCGCTCTTGGTCTGCTCGGCGCGGCCTTCGGCTTCGAGGCTCTCATTGCCGACTGCGCTGCCGGCTTCTTCTTTGACTTTGCCCTTGGCTTTGTCAGCGGCGTTCCGGGCTTTGTCTCCGGTGCTCATGTGAATTCCTCGATTCCGTCGGGTTTGTTGGCACGCTGCGCCTACCCGGGGATCAGCGGGCTATGCCGACGTGTTTTCAGGGCTGCACGCTGAGTCGGGTCCGCTCGCCCCGCCGGACTGAAAAAACCACGAGGTGGACGGACTTTGTCGCGTCTCGGTGCCGGTGCCGGTGCTGGGGCTGGGGACGGTGCTGGGGCCAGGACCGCGGCCGGGCTGCCCGGGTCGTCAGTCGATCGAGGCTTTCGCGGCGGTGCGGACGTTGTCGAGGGTGCTCTTCGGCTCGACCAGGTCCAGGCTGACGCCATGGGCGCGCAAGTGCTTGCCAGAGGCGGTACCGCCACGTCCAGTCGCCGCTGCTGCCGTGCCCGCCGCACCCGGGACACCCGGGACACCCGGAGTGCCCCGAACATTGATCCTGGACAGCGTGCGTATCGTGAGTCCGTTTTGCGGTGATCTATTCCGCAAAAGGCCCATGATCAACGCGCCGGGTCATTTACTTTGCGATGTCCCGGCGCACGGTTTCAGTGATCTGTTCGGCCCGTGTCACATGCGCGTCCACTCCGGCGAGCACTGCTGTCAGCGCGGCGCGGGTGCTCTCGCCTTTGATGCCACCGAGGTTGATCTCGACGTTGACCCGCGCTGTAGTCAATGCCGCGCGGGCGGCTTCGGCAGCGGCGGCGACGTCGGTGATCACGTTGCGGTTGCCGATCGGCAGGAGCTCTTCGGCCAGTGCGATCAGGCGACTGGCCAGTGCGATCGTGTCCGCGGGGGGTTTCGCAGCCCCAGCCAGCGCCGCGGTGATCGCAGTGCTCCGTACGGCCTTGTCTTCCTCTGTGGCCTTCGGCAGCCGGTAGGCATCGATGACAGAGGTGAACGCAGCGGTGTCCTCACTGGCCAGTTCCAGTGCTCGGTCGCGCAACTGGTCGGTCTCGTCGAGCATCTGATCGATGGTCACGGCGTGCGCCGCGTACAGCTCGCCAGTGCTGTAACGCGCCACCATCCCCAGCAGCGCGGCCCCCTGCGCGGCATGCAGCGCGGCACTGGCGCCACCGCCCGGCACGGGCACCTGTGCGGCCAACTGTTCCAGGAATCCGCTGATCGTCTGATCGTGCATGGGTGCCTTCTTACGTACGGTTCGATGAAGCACGGCTGGGGACGGGGCCGCAGGAGCCATCGCCGTACGCAACCAAGGTAGAGGTCCAGGGGTGGTGCTTGGCGGTATGGGTTGTTTCTCGCAGGTGGGAGGCCCCGTGCGGAGGGGCACGGGGCCTCTTCGGACGGAGAGCTGGACGTCCAGTGCAGAGCGGCACAGGCCCCCTCCGAGCGGTGCTCGGACGCCCCGCGGCGTAGGGTCTCTCCCATGCGCATTGTCATCGCAGGTGGACATGGTCAGATCGCGTTGCGGCTCGAGCGGTTGCTCGCCGCGCGCGGTGACGAAGTGATTGGTCTCATCCGCAACCCGGAACAGTCGGACGACCTGACGGCCGCAGGTGCCCAGTCGGTGGTGTGCGACCTCGAGACTGCCGCGGTCGAGGACGTCGCGCGGCATCTGGAGAACGCCGACGCTGTCGTCTTCGCAGCGGGAGCGGGGCCGGGCAGCAGCATCGGACGCAAGGAAAGCGTGGACCGTGGAGCAGCCGCGCTGTTCGCGGACGCTGCGCAGGCGGCTGGAGTCCGACGCTTCATCATCGTCTCCGCGATGGGGGCTGACCGTGAGCCTCCGGCGGGCACCGACCCGGTCTTCGCGGCCTACCTGCGCGCAAAGGGCGCAGCGGACGACGACGTACGCAGTCGCTCCGCACTCGACTGGACCGTCCTGTGCCCCGGACGCCTCACCGACGACCCCGGTACTGGGCTGGTCACACTGGCGGAATCCACCGGTCGCGGCGCCGTGACCCGCGACGACGTCGCTGCGGTGCTGGCGGCGCTCCTGGCTGAGCCGGGAACGGCGGGCTGGACCCTGGACCTGATCGGGGGCGACGTCCCGGTCGCGGCGGCGGTCGGGAGCGTGGCCAAGGGCTGAGGGGGAGTGCGGAGGACTCGGTCGGTCCGGCGGTCAGTCACACGGGCCGCCGTTCGCGGTGCGGTGTCGCGGGTGCCCGGAGCACCTTGCGGGTGACACGTTCGGCGACAGCGGTGACCAGGGCGCGGGGCCACCTTGATCGACGCCCACGTCGATCCCGACTGGGTCCGCCGGGTCTACTACGCACTCCTCGGCGAATCGCTACAGGGTGCGGACGCGGACAGTGACCCGGACTTCCTCTTTCCGCAGATGCCAGGTGTCAGTTGTCAGGCCTCCCAGGCGAACGCCGCGAGCTGCGGGTCCAGTGGTGCCTGGGTCATCCGGTTCGCGAGTGTCGACATCGTGTAAGCACCGATGCCGAGCACGATCTCCAGCGCGTTCTGCGGTGTGTAGCCGTGCGCGAAGAACTCCTGCAGGCGGGCGTCGTCGACGCCTCCGGCGGTGGCGATGACATCAAGCGTGAACAGCCGTACGGCTTCGAGGCGTTCGTCGGTCAGTGGCTTCTGGTCCCGGAGTTCAGCGATGAGGCCGGGCCCCGCGCCGAGTGCTGTCAGCTTGGCCGTGTGCATGGCTACGCACACGTGGCAGCCGTTGCGGGTGGCGATCGTCATGATCAGGACCTCGCGGGAGAGCGGGTCGAGGGTGGTCGTCTCGAAGAGCGCGCTGATCTTGAGGAAGCCGTCGAGCAGTTGCGGCGAGGCGGCCAGGCGGGCGACCGGCGCCGGCAGGTAGCCAAGTCGTTTTGTCGTCACTTCCATAGACCGGCGGGCTTCGGCGGGGGCCGACTCGGTGGTGTGCTCCTGGAAGGTGGTCACGGTAATTCCCCTGAGTACGTGCGGTGGACGAGCGCGGCTGACTGTGGAGGCAGTCGGTGGTTCGTGTCGGTGTACGGCCTTACCGGCAGTCCTTGTCATCGACAGTTGCGCGAGCGCTAAACTCGACAACGTAATTGACTAAACCGTAAACTAGGTTGTCGAGTTTCGCAACAGGCGTGAGGCGACGGCGGGTGCGGTATCCGCGGGTACGGCAAGGACGGGTGAGCCGACAGTGAGCAGGCCAGCGATGCGTGAACCGGCAGACGAGACCCACGGGTTCGAGTTGCCCCTGCTCCTGTTCGCCGGATTCCGGTCACTCATCGACCAGTTGCACGCCGAACTGGCCGAGGAAGGACACCCGGACGTCCGCCCGGCGCACGGCTTCGCCATGCAGGCGATCGGCGTCAACGGCGCGACCGCCAGCGAAGTGGGCCGCCGACTCGGCGTCTCCAAGCAGGCGGCGGGCAAGACCATCGACCGCCTGGCGGAACTCGGCTACGTCGAACGCGTCGACGACCCGGCGGACGGCCGGCGCAAAGTCGTCCGCCTCACCGCGCGCGGCATCGACTCGCTGGTCCGCTCAGCGGCGATCTTCAACGGGCTGCGGGCGCAGTGGGTCAAAGCCCTCGGCGCGGGACGGGTGCGGAATATGGAAGCAGACCTGCGCGCGGTAGTCCCGGCGGACGGGTTCCGGCTGGATGCGGCGGGGTGGTTCGGGAGCTGAACCCGGCATCCGCACGCGCTGAACCCGGCATCCGCACGCGCTGAACCCGGCATCCGCGTCGGCGGCGATCGGGGCCCTGACCGGCTACGATCGGAATCGGTGTACGGATCACCCGATCGCGTGGGTCGGGCAAGGCCGAGGCCCCGGGCGATACCCTTCACTCACCCGGGCACCCCGGAAAACGCTGCTCACCACGCACCAGGAGACCAGGCACGTTGTCCGAGAACCGCAAAACCGCGCAGTCCGTCACGCCCCCGGAAGGCCGCGCCAACCTGCTGGCTGACTGCGGCAGTTGCTTCGGACTGTGCTGCGTCGCGCTGGCCTTCACCGCTTCGGCGGACTTCGCAGTCGACAAGGCGATCGGTAAGCCCTGCGTCAACCTGAAGACCGACTTCACCTGCGGCATCCACCAGGACCTGCGGCAGCAGGGCTACCGGGGCTGCACGGTCTACGACTGCTTCGGCGCGGGGCAGAAGGTCTCCCAGGACACCTTCGGCGGCAAGGACTGGCGGGAGGCTCCGAAGACGTCGAAGAAGATGTTCGCCGTACTCCCGGTCATGCGGCAACTCCACGAACTGCTCTGGTACTTGACCGAAGCGCTGGCCCTGGCTCCGGCCCGCCCCATCCGCGCTGAACTCAGCCGGGCGGTCGAAGAGACCGAACGCCTCACGGGCTCCAGCGCCGACGACCTCCTCGAATTGGACGTCGCCGCGCACCGCCAGGGCGTCAACACCCTGCTGCTGCGTACGAGCGAACTGGTGCGCGCCGAAGTCCGTGGCCGGAAGAAGGACCACCGGGGCGGCGACCTCTTCGGGGCCAAGCTCAAGGGCGCCGACCTGCGGGGCGCAGACTTCCGCGGTGCCTACCTCATCGCGGCCGACCTGCAGGGAGCCGATCTGCGTACGGCCGACCTCATCGGGGCCGATCTCCGGGACGCTGACCTCAGCGGCGCTGACCTCCGGGGGAGCATCTTCCTCACCCAGGCGCAGGTGAACGCGGCCAAGGGCGACGCGGCGACGCGGCTGCCGGCGGAGTTGGTGCGCCCGCTGCACTGGGCGCCGTCCGGTGCCCCGGTCGCGCCTGGAGCCGCGGCGACTAAGACCACACCGACGAAGGCCGTACGGACTTCAACCGCGCCGGTCAGAACTGCCCCAGCCAAGACCCCGACCACCGCGCCGGCGCCCACGGGCGGCGTGTCCGCCCAGGGGGCGCCGACGTCACCCGGACCCCGCCGCAAGAAGCCGCGCCACAAGGGCTGACCTGGGGGACCACTGCGAGCAGGCCGTACCGCGCTGTGCTCCCGTACGCCGATCCTTCGATTCCCGGACCGGCGTCTGCTCACCTATCCTGCCGGGATGATCAATTCCGTTGGGCTTGTCATATTCGACTGCGACGGCGTTCTCGTCGACAGCGAGCGCATCGCCGTACGCGTCCATGTCGCCATCGGCGCCGAACTGGGCTGGCCGCTCACGGAGACGGCCGTGCTGGAACGGTTCGTCGGGCGCTCCAGCCTGTCCATCGGCGAACAGATCACCGAACACGTCGGAGCCGACGTCACCGCCGTTTGGCAGCAGAAGTTCGAACAACTCCACCGCGAAGCCGTCGACGCGGGACTTGAACCGGTCGACGGCATCCATGAAGCGCTCGACGCCCTCACGCTCCCTACGTGCGTGGCCTCCAGCGGCAGCCACGAGAAGATGCGCCACACGCTGGGCCGCACGGGGCTCCACCCGTACTTCGCCGGCCGGATCTTCAGCGCCTCCGAGGTCGCCCACGGCAAACCCGCCCCGGACCTGTTCCTCCACGCGGCCAAGCAACTGGGCGTCGACCCGGCCGCGTGCGTGGTGGTCGAGGACAGTCGGTTCGGCGTCCAGGCCGCCCGCGCCGCCGGGATGCGCTCCTTCGGTTACGCGGGCGGGCTGACCCCCGCCGCGTGGCTCGAAGGCCAGGACACTGTCGTGTTCGACGACATGCGCAAGCTGCCCGTACTGATCAGCAGCTGACGCTGTCGGGGATCGTGATAATCACCAGGCAGCGAGCGTGATCGCCTCGGCTTCCCGCTTGTGCTCCCGGAAAAGGCCTGCCCTGTTGATCAAGCAGCAAAAGTGCCACTGAGTGGCATAAACGCACAAGGGGCATTCGCTCCGCTACACTGGCCGCGATGAACACCGAAGCCCCACTCCCCAGCCCGACCGACCGACTGCCGCTGCGCGAGCGCAAGAAGCTGCGTACCCGGCAGGCGTTGATCGACACAGCCCTGGAGCTGTTCACCGCCCGGGGCTTCGACGGCGTGACACTCGACGAACTCTGCGACACGGTCGAGATCTCCAAACGCACGTTCTTCCGGAACTTCGCCAGCAAGGAAGACGTGGCGATGGCACCGATGGAGGACCTGTGGGAGGCGTTCCTCGTCGACCTCGAAACCCGGGATCCAGCAGGTCAGCCGATCCTGGAGATGCTGCAGGACGCCCTGCTCGCCGCCCTCGGGCAGATGACCGCCGAGGGCTGGACGCGCCGCGCCGTCCTCAGCTACCAACTCGCCGCGACCACCCCCTCGATGGCGGCGCACGGCCTGCACTTCTGCGACCGCACCAGCCGCGCCGGGTCGGAGATCCTGCACCGCAGGCTCGACCTCCCCGATCCGTCCGACCTGCGACTGCGCCTCGCGCTCGACATCCTGGTCGCCGCATCCCACTGCGCCCTTGAGCCGTGGACGGCACAGTCGGGAATGCCCACGCGCGACGATCTCGCCGCCCGGCTGAACACCGCCTTCGCAGCGGTTCCCGGGAGTCTCACACTGACGGTGGACCTGCGGGCGGCTTAAAAAGATGTCGTACGGGTGCGCCCGGCCATCAGCGGTGACCGGGCGCACCCGACTCGGCGGCGGGCGGCACCGTGCCGGCGTACGAGGTAGGAGCAACAAGCGGGCGCGCGATTTTGACAGCTGTGGAGCAGACGAGGAAGCGGGCAGCCAGTGGACCCACGGACCCGGATCAGCGACAGGCCCGAGCGGCCCGAACCGCGAAGCCGTTCGTACGGTGAATCAGCCGCGCAGGTCGGCGACAAGTCTGAAGCGTGCCAAGACCACCGGAGTCGTGTCGTCCACCGTGAACGCGGGATCACCGAGTGCCTCGCGCACCTCCACACCGTGCCAGAACTCCTCGTGCCCGGCCCGCCACGCCGCCACGGTGGAGTACCCCTCTCCTTCGTCCATCGCGTGGGCGAGACCGACCTCCGCCAGCGGGACCACCCGTACGCCGGTCGTTTCGATGACCGCCACCGCCCGGTCGTCGGAGTCGACCACCACTGAACGCCCACCGGGTTCCGGCAGGGCTTCATCCTCCAGTTCGTAGTCGACGACCAGCCCGGTTGTGCTCGTCTTCGTTCCGTCGAGGATCGCGGCGACCAACTGGTCGCGGAGCGGGCCGGGGAAGGCGAACTCGGCTTTGGGCAGCGATTCGGGGGAGAGGCCGTCGGTCATGCGGTCGACTCTAGGTCTCTTGTCCGGTGCGCTGCGAACGATTAGTGGGACTCCCGTCCCGCGCGCCGCGAGCGACTCATGGACCTCCGCCGATGAGTGGACCTCCGTCAGCCCACTAAGAAGGCGGCCGGTTCTGCGCAATGCCCGACCCGCCGAGCAACGCCGACTCGGGCGCCTGCAAATCCCCGTTGGTCCGGTGTTTGGTGATCGCTGTACTGATCGCATCGCGCAGCGCCGTCTCGCCCGGAGGCACAGCCGCCGCGAGGGTGTAGGTGCCGGCGACGGGCCCCGCCAACTGGATGTCCTGCTGGAACCTGGCGGCGAAGCCGTGCAGCCTCCGGGTAGGCACCTTGTCACCCCGGATCCCGGCTATGCCGGGGACGAGGGTTTTCAGCTTGTTGGGATTGTGGTCGGCGATGTGGGCACCAAGCCGCACGGTGTGGCTGAAGTCCAGGCCCGCCGCCGCCAGCGCGGTGCCCAGATCGGTGAACGGCTGCCCGACCTGTTCGGCGGAATCCGGTGACCCAACCGCCCCGGTGGCGTCTGACGCGTCCCGACTCGGAGCACTGGGCCGTCTCCCCAATCCCAGTGGGCGTATTCCGGGCGCGTGAATCACAGAATCTCCATGCTCAACGCGAGATGGTCCGATGCGGCTACAGCGCCGTCAGCCGGCCGCCGTTGACCACCAGCGTCTGCCCTGTGACGTATCGGGACGCCGCTGAACACAGGAACACCGCCGCTGGACCGATGTCCGCTTCCGGATCCCCGACCCGGCGCATCGGGATCGAGCGGGCGATCCGCGGTTCCAACGCTGGATCCGCTGCGAACGCGGCAGCCAGTGCCGGCGTCACCGCCAGTGGCGCGAGCCCGTTGATACGAATGCCGTCGGGGCCCCACTCGCGGGCCAGTGCTTTGACAAAACCACGCTGCCCGCCTTTGACGCCTGCGTAGAACGACAAGTTCGCGCTGCCGTTCACCCCGGCTGGCGACGTCAACAGGAGCATCGCCCCGGACGTCGGACGCAACTGCGGATACGCCGCGCGGGCCAGCAGAAACGCACCCGTGAGCGCCACATCGGCATGCTCCCGCCACAACTCCGGTGCGGCGTGCTCCAGATCCACAGGTTCACTCGACCGGCGTGACGTCGCGTTGTGCACAACAGCGTCGAGTCGGCCGAAGCGGTCGGCAACAGATGAAATCGCCGTACGGACGGACTCGTCCGACGTGACATCACATGCGGTTGCCCACGCGCCGGCGAGCCCGGACGCCACCTCCTCAGCAGCCTCAAGCCGCCGCGCGGTGACTACCACCGTCGACCCGGCCGCCGCCAGTGCCGCCGCGATACCCCGGCCCAGCCCCGCCGCCGCACCGGTCACCAACACGACATGCCGGCTCACGGCGTCATCAGGGCTCCTCCGTCGACGATCAGTGTCGTGCCGGTCAGTCGCGCGGCTTCGGGTGCCAGCAACAGCGTCACCGCGTCGGCGACATCCGCAGTAGTGGGGACGAACAGCGACTCGCCCCGGTCCACGTCAGTGCCGCGGAGATGCTCCGCTCCGTACGCGAACACATCAGGCGCGACGATATTCACGGTGATCCCCTCGGCCGCCCAGCGCCGTGCGGCCGATTTGGCCAGCGCGCGGAGTGCTTCGGCTGCGGTCGCCAGCGGGACCAGACCGGCGGCACCGTCCAGGGCGACTGACGGCAGCACGAAGACGAACCGCCCGGGGCGGCGCAACAGCCCGAACGCCGCCTGGAGCACCGCCAGTCCCTGTTCGACGGGTTCCTCGGCCAGTCGCGTCCACTCGGCGGCCGGCAGCGAAGCCAGCGCACGGGGCGTGAACGCGTCAGCCGGCAGAAGCGTGTAGACGAAGGCGTCGACGGAGTCATGGAGGGCGCGAAGGGATCCGCCGTCGTCCAGCTCCGCGACGCACGCGGTGCCGCCCGCCCCGATGATCCTGTCGGCGAGCAGTCTGGCCCCGGGCCTGCGGGCACGGGGCTGGATGCCGTCGTACGGGTCGACAAGTACGAGGTCGTATCCAGCACGTACCAGTCGGAGGGCGACGGCTTCGCCCATCTGCGCTGCGCCGACGACAACTGCTGTGGGTGCGGTCATGGTCACCTCCGGATCCGGCGGGTGCATGGAACCACAGGGCGGGCGAATTGACTATGGCCGGTCGGCCGCGCCCCGGCCTCGGACGCTGCTGGAGACGTCGCTGACCGTGAGTGACAACATCGAGTTTGATGTCGGCGGCGTCAAGCTGTCCGCCGAAGTGACTTCTCCCGTCTACGCGCGACGTGGATCTCGGGTTGAACGAAGACATCCTGGGGCCGGGCAAGCCGCGGTTGTACGCGGACGCCGGGATCCGGGTCTATGTGGTGGTGGACCGCAAGGAATGCTGCGTCATCGTCTATTCCGAACCTGGCGGTGGCAGGCACCACGACATCCATCGGTCTGATGTCGGTCGTAAGACGCGCTTCCGAAACCACTGAGCGTGCCTGTGGAATCCGAATACATGAAGGATTTTCTCTGAACTTCGGCGGCCTCCGCATTTCGGCGGCCTCCACTGATCCGAGCGTCCGAAGATTGTGCCCGTCGTCAGCAGTCCGGCCGGGATACGATGCCCGCCGCCGCGGGAAGCGGTCCGCCGCGCAGGCGACTGGTTGAGGTCAAGGACGCCAGGAGCCGACCGACAGGAGCAGGCGCAGCGAGCCGCCCCCCTTGTTGCATACTTCTTGCAATAACGAATTGAGTTGCAAGGAGCGACATGGCGACCGCACCGGTAGTCCTGGGTATCGAGTCGTCCTGCGACGAGACCGGAGCCGGACTCGTCCAGAACGGCAGACTCCTCGGACACGCGCTGGCGACCAGCATGGACGAGCACGCCCGCTTCGGCGGCGTCGTACCGGAGATCGCCGCCCGCGCACACCTGCATTCGGTCACCCCGGTGGTCAACGCCGCACTCGCCGACGCGGGGCTGACGATGCGGGACATCGACGCCATCGCGGTCACCACCGGGCCCGGACTGTCCGGCGCACTCCAGGTGGGAGTCGCCGCGGCCAAGGGCTACGCCGCCGCACTCGGTGTACCGCTGTACGGAGTGCACCACCTCGCCGGGCACGTCGCCGCCGACACACTCGAACACGGCCCGCTGCCCGACCCCAGCGTGGTCCTGATCGTCTCCGGCGGACACACCTCACTCCTCCTGGTCCGCGACCTGGCCCGGGACCCGATCGTGCACCTCGGGGACACCATCGACGACGCTGCGGGCGAATGCTTCGACAAGGTCGCCCGGGTGTTCGGGCTGCCCTACCCGGGCGGGCCGGCCATCGACCAGGCCGCCAGGGGCGGCGACCCGCGGGCCGTGGTGTTCCCCCGCGCCCTGCCCGGCACGGGCGACAACCGCTACGCCTTCTCGTTCTCCGGACTCAAGTCGGCCGCCGCCCGCTGGGCCGAGCGGAGCCGTGCCACCGGCGGACCCCTGCCCGTCGCCGACGGGGCCGCCTCCCTCCAGGAGGCGATCGCGGACGTCCTCACCCGCAAGGCCGTCGCGGCGTGCAAGGAGTACGGCGTGCGCAGCCTCGTCATCGTGGGCGGCGTCGCGGCGAACTCCCGAGTCCGGGAGCTGGCCGGACAGCGCTGCGCCAAGGCCGGGATCACGCTGCGGGTGCCGTCGTTGCGGCTGTGCACCGACAACGGGGCGATGATCGCCGCCGTCGGTGACCTGCTGGTCCGCGCCGGTCTGCCGCCCGCGCCCGCGGAACTGTCCATCGACTCGTCGGCGGCGCTGGAGTTCGCGCTGCTGCACCCGGTGCTGGCCAAAGCGGTCGCGGCAGCGTAGGAAGCACACGCGCAGGCAACACGGGTGGCAACACAGACCCGGGCAACACGACAGAAGGTCCGGGCAACGTCGACCAGGCGCTTCGGCCGCTATCGGGAGACGTTGTGACGAGCGGGCCCGGACTTCGGTCCGGGCCCTTCCCGGCAGGCGGAACACCACCCCCAGGCTGCACCGGCGTGACTCCGGAGCGATCCCGCCAATGAACCTGACACGCTTCAGATGAGACATTCATGTCTCATTTGAGACGAAAAACATGCATGCTGCTGGGCAGTGCCGGATTCCGGGCACGCCTACTCGGCGCGTATCACCTCAAAGCAACACAATCATTGACAAGTGACTGCGGACAGCCACGAACGGACCCCTCATGTCAGCCCCCGCCCGGCAGACCGCCGAGCACCCCGCCGCGAAACTCGACCCCCGCCGCTGGATCGTCCTGGCGATCCTCTCCGGCAGCCTCCTGCTGATCGCGATGGACACCACGATCCTGAACGTCGCGTTCCCGTCGCTGGTCTCCGACCTGCAGCCGGGCTCGGTCGAACAGCTGTGGATCATCGACGTGTACGCCCTTGTGCTGTCCGGCCTCCTGGTCACCGCCGGTGCGCTCGGCGACCGACTGGGACGCAAACGCCTGCTCCTCAGCGGCTTTGCCGTCTTCGCCCTGGCGTCGCTCCTCGCGGTCATCTCCACCGAGGCCTGGCACGTCATCGCGGCCCGCGCACTCCTGGGCGTCGGCGGCGCGGCGATCATGCCGTCCACCCTGTCGATCCTGCGCGACGTCTTCACCGACGCGCGCGAACGGGCACTCGCCTACGCGGTCTGGGCCGCGGTCTTCGGCGGCGGCATGGCACTGGGCCCGGTCATCGGCGGGCTCCTCGTCGAGGACTACGGCTGGCAGTCCGCGTTCCTGCTGAACATCCCGGTCGCGGTGATCGTCATCGGCCTCGGCCTGTGGTTCCTGCCCGAGTCGCACTCGCCGCGCAGCGGACGCTGGGACTGGTGGGGCGTCGGCCAGTCGATCGTCGGCATGCTCGCCCTCGCGGGCGGCATCAAGCAACTGGGCAAGAGCGGCGTCACCGATCCGCTCCCGTGGGCACTCCTCGTCCTGGCCGCCGTACTGCTGACGATTTTCGTCCGGCGTCAGCTGCGACTGGAAAGCCCACTGCTCCAGGTCCGGCTGTTCGCCAACCGGTCCTTCAGCATCGCGGCCCTGGCCATCTTCCTCGGCATGGTCGGCATGGGCGCGGTCATGTTCCTGGTGACCCAGTGGTTCCAGTACGGGCAGGGATACTCCCCGCTGCAAGCCGGCATCCGGCTGCTCCCGGCGCCGATCGCCCTGGTCGTCACTTCGATGCTCACTCCGAGCCTGATGCACCGGTTCCCCATCCGGCACGTCCTCGGCACCGGACTCGTGGTGATGTCCATCGGGCTCGCGTTGCCGTGGATCATCCAGCGGTTCACGGAGATCGGCTACCCCGCCGTCGCGGTCTCACTGGGCGTCCTCGGATTCGGTATCGGCATCGCGACCACAGTTGCGTCCGTGACGCTTATGGCCGCGAGCCCGAACGCTGACGTCGGCGGTGCGGCGGCGATCGAGGAGACCTGCTACGAGCTCGGCGCAGCACTCGGCGTCGCCACACTGGGCAGCCTGGCGACGGCGCTGTACCGGTCCAACCTGCCGACTCTCGACCTGGACAAGGCGACTTCGGACTCAGTACGGGACTCTGTCGGCGAAGCTGCGCATATCGCCGACAAGATCGGCGGCAGTGCCGGTGACTCGCTTCTGGGTGTGGTCTCGCACGCTTACACGATGGCGATCACCCCGGCGTTCCTCGCCGGTGCGGTCCTGACGATCGCCGCCGCCGCAGTGACGTGGGTGTGGATCCCGCGGGACCTGCGGCCGACGGAGAATGCGCACTGACGTTCTTCCGAACCCTTGTTGATCATGTGGATCCCGTGCCTTCCGTATCCGGTTCGGCCGGTTCGTGGCGCGGCGAGTGCACCTGACCACACGTCACCAGCAGTCGCCGGCGCATGCCGACGGACGGTTCGCCCAGCCGATGTCAGTAGGGCCGGGTTGACTGGACGGATGACATCGACACCGAAGATCAACCTGGTTACGTGGGCGGAAGACGACCTCTGCCTCCTGCGCCGGACAAACGCTCCGGAGATGACAGACCACCTGGGCGGCCCGGAGACCGAGGAGAAGCTCCTCGAACGTCACGAGCGCTACCTCCGGGTCGGCCGCCTGGGCACCGGCACGATGTACAAGATCCTCGTCGACGGCGAGGCGGTCGGCAACGTCGGCTGCTGGGACAGCGTCTGGCCGGGTGACGAACCGTCGTACGAAATGGGTTGGGGTGTCCTGCCGGAGTTCCAGGGCCGGGGTCTCGCGGCGGCGGCGGCGCGAGCGGCTGTCGAACTCACCCGCGGCCAGGCCAAGTTCCGCTACATCCACGCGTTCCCCGCAGTGGATCACCCCGCGTCGAACGGCGTCTGCCGGAAGGCCGGGTTCACGCTGGTGGGGGAATTCGACGTCGAGTACCCGAAGGAGACCTGGATGCGGGCGAACGACTGGCGGATAGACCTGAGTTGATCATGGGGATCTTGTAGATTCCCGGTCGGCTGTGCCGGATTGGTCCCGCGCAATCCTCATGATCAACAAGGGTGGCCCTGCGGCGCGGAGGCAGTCGGCTTCCAGCTGTGGGGCTACGAAGCATCCGCCTGCTTCAGCGACAAACGAATACGCCGCCGCACCCGGTCGACTCCGAGGAGCTTGACGAACACCTGGTCGCCGACCAGCACGACCTCTTCGGGGGCCTGGACCTTGTACGCGGCCAGTTCGGAAATGTGGACGAAGCCGGCAAGCTCACCCTCGACACTTACGAATGCCCCAAATGGGAGGAGCTTGGTGACTGTTCCCCGGACGGTCCCGCCGACCGGGTGATCGTCGGCGTACTTCTGCATCGGGTCCTTCTGCAACGCCTTCAATGAGAGCTGGGCCTGCCAGATGTCTGTGCGGAGGTCCAGGACCTCTGCGGTGATCCGCTGTCCGACGGTGGCGATCTCCGAAGGGGAATCGATGTGCGTCCAGGACAGTTCGGCGCAGTTGATGAACCCGGCATCGCCGGCGCCCCGCTAGCGTCGCCGCGCCGCGAGCGCAGCACCTCAAGCACCAGCGGGATCAGCGAGACGATCACAACCAACGCGACGATCGGCAGCAGGTACTGGTCGACGTTGGGCACCGAAGAACCCAGCGCGTACCCGGCCAGCACCAGCCCCGCGGCCCAGACGAGTCCGCCGACGACCTGCCAGAGGGTGAACACCCGGGCGGGGATGTTGAGCGCACCCGCGAGCGGGTTGAGCACCGTACGGATGACTGGAATGAACCGGGCGAGGATGATCGCCTTGGCGTGGCCGTAGCGACCGAGCAACTCCTCGGCGCGCGCCGCGCCTTCGCGGAGTTTGTGCGCGCGGCTCCGGACGAGCAGGGCGCGACCGCCCCGGCGGCCGATCCAGTAGCCGCACTGTGCTCCGGTCAGGGCGCCGGCCACCGCGGCGGCGAGCACCTGCGGCAGGGAGAGGTGCGCCGTGCCGTGTACGCCGGGTGCGCACAGGAGCCCCGCCGTGAACAGCAGCGAGTCGCCGGGCAGGAAGAAGCCGACGAGGAGCCCGGTCTCGGCGAACAGGACGACGGCGATCCCGAGTGCGCCGTAGGCGGACAGCAGCGACCCCGCGTCGAGGACGTTGACGGCCTGCTGGGTCGCCGCGAATGCGAGTACGGCCATGGTGGGGTGGCTCCCGCCCTCAGTGTCTACAGTACGGTAGACAGTCTACAGATCTGTAGACGCGTGAGTCGCGGCGGATGGTTGCGGGGCTGTGGACCCGCGGGCGGCTGTGGCGAGCGGCCGGAGCGCCCCAGCGGCAGCCGCGTGCCCGACCTCGATGTCCTCGTGCAGGTCAGTGGCTGTTTCGGCGGCAGTCGCAGCCGAGGCGGTGAGGCACAGCGCCAGCGCCCAGGCCGCGATCCTGGGCGGGCGGACCGGCGCGTACGGGGCCAGGAGCGCGGCGACCCGACGCGGCACGGGGCCGGTGGTGGCCGCCAGCAACAGCCCCGGACGCGGTGCGGCGGCCTTGGCGGCCAAGGCGGCCCTGCCGATCGCGCGGCCCGTCAACCGGCGGTCTCCGACCCGTACAGCTGCGTCTTCGTCGGCCCACCGCTCCAAGTGGTAGGACAGCGCGGCACGCAGCGGGCGAAGGGCGGGGTGCAGGCAGGCCAGCAGGTCGGTCAGGACGATCCACCGGTGGTGGTGCCCTGCGAGGTGGGCCCGCTCGTGGGCGAGCAGGACTTCGCGTTCGGGCGCGCTGAGGGCGCGGAGCATGGCGGTGGTGACGACGATGCGCCCGGGGGCGCCGGGGAGCGCGTACGCGTACGGATTCTCCGCATCAGGGACCACAGTGAGGTCTCCCACCGTCTGACAGTCCGCCAGAAGGCTTCGTGTGTGCGCGAGTTCGGCCCGGTGCTGGAGGCCTGTACGGATTGCGGCAAGCAGCCCCGCGCACAGGAGCACGGCGGCGACCGCCGCTATCGGCGCGGCGTAGGGGGCGTACCAGCGGCCCGGGCCCGGTGCCGGGTCCACGAGCGCCGAGACGAGTGGGAGCTGCAGGAGGCCGGTGGCGGTCACCAGGCACAGCGCCCCCACACTGCACGCGGCCAGGACCACCGCAGTGCCGGTGAGCAGCCAGACGGCGCGGCGCGGGGCGAGACCGTCGGCCAGCCGGCGCACCAGCGGCACCGCGGCCACGGGCAGCAGAAGCGGCACGACGGCGCTCAGCACGATGCGTACGGGTTTGTGACTTCGCCGGCTTCCGGTCCGGCGAGGAGCGTACGGAGGAGTTGTTCGTCGTCGGCGTCCAGAGTCGACACGAAGCGCGCGAGCACCCTGCTGCGGTCGCTTTCGCGGTCCAGCGCGTTGTGCAGGCGGCGGGCGCCGAGCGCGGCGTCGTCCTGGACGGCGGGGGTGTACGCGTAGCCGCGGCCCGCGCGGGTGCGGGTGACGAGTTCCTTCTCGTACAGGCGGGCCAGGATCGTGGCGATGGTGGTGCGCGCGAGGTCCCCGCTGAGTTCGGCCTGCACCTGGCCGGGGGTCAGGGGGCCGTCCGCCGCCCACAGGGCGGTCATGACGCCGGCCTCCAGCTCCCCGGAGGGCCGGCGGGGCGCGGAGGGGTCCGTCATCGAGTCACCTGTTCCCACTATGTCTACAGATTTGTCGACAGTCTACTGCGGGCCCGCGCCGACGCACCCGCCCGGCCCGGTGGGAAACCCGGAACAGGCCCTAGAACGGGATGCTGACCCGGACCCGCTTCCCGCCCGCCTGCCGCTTGATCTCGAACTCCCGGCACAACTTCAGCACTATCTCCAGCCCGTGCTGCCCCACCCGGTCACTGTCAGGTGCGTGCAGGACGGGCATCGAGGCCTCGGTGTCCCACACGGTGACCCGGATGTCATTACCGATGACCTCCAAGGCAAGAAGACAGGGACCCGCCGCGTACGTGACTGCATTTGTGATCAGTTCACTGACGACCAGCCGCACGACGTCGGCTGACCGGGGCGGAACGGAAACGCCGTGGTCCCGGGTTCGGGCGAGGAAGTCGGCGGCGAAGGCGCGGGCCTTGGCCGCTGTGCCGGGGCTGCCGTCGAAGACGACGCTGGCCTGGAGCGGAGCGGGTGCCAGGCGGTGTTCCGAACCGGCTGCCGCAGCGCGTTCCCAGCCGGCTGCCGGAGCGGGTGCCGCAGCGCCTTCCGAGTCGCGTGCCGAACCGGAAGCAGGTGGGGCCGGATGCGCCGGACCAAGCGCCGGACCAAGCGCCGGACCAAGCGCCGGACCAAGCGCCGGACCAAGCGCCGGACCAAGCGCCGGACCAAGCGCCGGACCAAGCGCCGAAGTGTCCGCCAGCGGGTGCGTTGACCTCTTCACCTGTGACTCCACCATGCCTTGGAACACCGAACACCCGCACTTCTGCGCCGGTCGCGCGCTTTCTGCTCCAGGCCCCCTTGCTGGGACCGGAAGATTTTTCTCACGGCTACCCCGGTCGCACCGGTTCATTCCGGACTTTTTCCATCCCGGGTCATTCCCCGCACGGCCCGCACGGCCCCGCACCGGCTCGGGGCCACCTGGACCCGGCCGCCGCCTGATCCGTACTGCAACCCGCGGGCCACCCTGAACCCCGGCCGCATATGACACGGTAAAGGTGACCCACGACGATCCCAGCAGCTCGCGGCAACTAAGGACCCTTGCACATGGCAGTACAGCGCGAACCGGTGCCCGCACCCGACCAGACGGCCCAAAGCCGGTGGCGCGGGGACGACATCGAAGCGCTGTTCGTCCGCTCCTCGGCGCTCTTCGCGTCGCTCAGCGGTCCTTCACATGTGCTCGACACAGCCAACCCGGTGTTCTTCCAGGCGATCGGCGGCGGTCGTGACCGGAGCGGACTCCCGCTGGCCGAACTGATGCCCGAGCTCGCCCAGCAGGGAATCCTGGACCTCCTGGACTCGGTCTACACCACGGGTGTCCCGTACGTCGCCGTAGACGCCCGCATCATGCTGGGCGCCCCCGGTGAACTACGTGAAGGCTTCTTCGACTTCACCTACGAAGCCCGTCGCGACAAGCAGGGGCGGATCGTCGGCGTCACGGTCCTCGGCGTGGAAAGCACGTGGGTCAAGCACGCTCAGCTGCTGGCCAACGAGCACTCCGCCCTCCTCGAACAGATCGCCCGCGACGCCCCCGTGGACCAGGTCCTGAACGGGATGGCCCGGATCATCGAGGAACTCTCCCCGGAAGTGACCGTCTCGATCCTGCTCGCCGACCCGGACGGCCGCCGCCTGCGGCACGGGGCCGCGCCGAGCCTGCCCGACTTCTACATCAAGGCCATCGACGGCCTTCCCGCCGTCGAAGGCTCCGGGTCGTGCGGCACGGCCGCCCACCGCCGTACGCCGGTCATCGCGGCCAACATCGCCACCGACCCCCACTGGGACGACTTCCGGCACCTGGCCGAGCAGGCCGGGCTCGCCGCGTGCTGGTCGACTCCGATCCTCACCCCCGACGGGGCGCTGCTCGGCACCTTCGCCCTGTACCACCGCACGCCCCGGGTCCCGCAGGAATCAGAAATGGCGATGTGCGCGGTCTTCGCGCGTACGGCCGCGCTCGCGATAGAGCGCGACCACATCCAGACCGCCAGGACGGCGGCGGAGGCCAAGGAGAAAGCGGCCCGTCAGGACCTCGCGTTCATCCTGGAGGCCAGCACCGCGATCGCCGGCGACCTCCACTACCCGGACAGCCTGGAGCGCGTCGCCCGCCTGGCGGTCCCGACCCTCGCCCCGCTGTGCGCCGTCGACCTGCTTGAATCCGGTCGGGTCCGCCGCATCGCCACCGCCGCCGCGACCCGCGCCGAGGAGGAACTGCTGGCCGCACACATACCCGTGTACGCGGCGGACGACGACGTGGTCGCCCGCGTCCTGGCGTCGGGGGCGACGGAAGTGGCCCGGCGCACGCCCACCGGCCCGGGGCCGTGGCGGAAACTCGGCGTCACCGGCTACCTGTGCATCCCGCTGATCGACCGCGGGCGCACCTTCGGTGCCGTCACCCTGCTGTCCACCGCCGAACGTGCCTTCGACGGCCACTCGGTCGTCCTCGCCGAGGAGCTCGCCCGCCGGGCTGTGGCCAGCGCGCACAACGCCCGCCAGTACTCCCAGCGCGCCCAGCTCTCCCACGAACTACAGGCCGGACTACTGCCCGCCGAACTCCCCACCGTGCCCGGCGCTTCCCTGGCCACCTTCTACCAGGCCTTCGGCGAAGGCCTGGAGGTCGGCGGCGACTTCTACGACGTCTTCCCGCTGTCCGACGACCGGTGGGCGTTCATGATCGGCGACGTGTGCGGACGCGGCGCACTCGCCGCGCACACCACCGGCCTGGTCCGGCACACCGTGCGCGCCGTCGCCCGCCTCCTCGACGATCCGGCCGCCGTCGTCGAAGCAGTCAACGCCGCCCTCCTGGAGCGGTCCCACCACCAGGGCGGCGGCTTCGTCACTCTGGTGTACGGGCAACTCCGGCACACCGGAAGCCACTTGACGATCGACCTCGTCCGGGCCGGCCACGTTCCGCCGCTGCACCTGCGCGCCGACCACACCGTCGACGAGATCGCCACCCCCGGGATGTTCCTGGGCGTCGTCCCGGATCCCGTGCTGCAGATCGAGCAGTTGGTCCTGACCTCCGGCGAGAGCCTTGTCATGGTCACCGACGGCATTACCGAAGCCCGCGCCGGCACCGACGGGTTCTTCGGCGAAGTCCGCCTCGCCCGGGCGCTGACCGACGCGTCCCCGCACCCGGTCACCGCCGAGGCCGTGCTGGCCGCGGTCACCGCCGCGGTTGACGCCTTCGCCCCGGGCGACTCGTCCGACGACCGCGCGGCGTTGGTCATCACCGCGACGGGCGCGGCGATCCGCGGTGGGCGGACAGTGCCGCACCCTTGACCGACTGCTCGGCGGGCGCACACTGCGGACGCGGATGTGACGCGCCGGTCACCGGCAGGAGTCGAAGTCGTACGATCCGCTCATGGAATTACGTCAGTTGCGTTACTTCTGCGCGGTCGCCGAGGAATGCCATCTGACCCGGGCGGCCGGGCGGCTCGGCATCCGGGCCACTTCGCTGAGCCAGCAGATCACCGGCTTGGAGCGGGAGTTGGGCACCGTGCTGTTCACCCGTACGGCCGCCGGCATGATCCCCACCGAGGCGGGGCGTGCGCTGTTGCCGCAGGCCAGACTGGTCCTTGACGGGGAAACCCGGGCACGTGACGCAGTGCGCGGCGTCGCCGACCGGCCGCTGCGGATCGGCGTGACGCCGGGCTGCCCACCGTGGCTGGTGGCGAAGTTGTGGGCGGCTGAGGACCTGCACAGGTGTTGTCACGTTGTCGGGGGTTCGGGCTGGGGGTGGTGTGTCGGGGGTGTGGTGGGGCCGGGTGGTGGTGGGTCAGGCTGCGGCGGGTAGGGC
>NZ_JBXAWK010000044.1:0-56140 GCF_057291755.1 Kitasatospora sp. UYEF31 | reverse complement strand
GAATGCTTTCTCGACAATCGCATCCTGGCAGGTCAGGGGCACCTTTTCAGTTCAACTTGACGGTTGGTCAACTTCCGTTGAATAGGCGAGGCTGACGCAGGGACTTACCACCGCGAGGTCGTGCCCGGCCTGCTCGCCGCCGCCGGGGTCGGCGGGCTCGCGCCAATTATCCTCCGCATCGGCGACAGCGGGTGGACGTACCGCAACAATCACGAGCGGCTCCGAGTCGACACGGGCGCGGCGGACGACGCGGCCACCACATCATGTGCCCGTCGGTCGCCATCGGGATCCAGCTGACCGGCTCCTCGCCGGAGACCGGTTGCCTGGAAGTGTTCGCGGGCACCTACGGCAGGACCTACGCGCCGCCCGGCGACCTGGATGAACTCCCGTACACGATCGTCCCGACGGAGCCGGGTGATGTCACCTAACACAGAGGCGTCAGCGTGAGTTACGACCAACATTCCAACGGGAGTTCGCAACCGCCCCGGCCCGCGCAGCCACCCGGCGGTGGGTGCGTCGACGCAGGGACGGAGCGGATGGTCCGTGCGTACGGTCGCCATCACCGGAACCCTGGCCACTGCGGTGCTCGGCGCAGTGGCCACCGCCGTAGTGCAGCACCTGCTCGATGACGCTCCCTCGAACACTGCTGTGACGACTCGGAATCCACCGAGCACTCCGATAGCCGTGGGGCCCGTTTCGGGGTCGTCCGCGGAGACCAATCCTTTCCCGACTGCGTCGGCAAGCGCGTCCAAACCTTCAGCGACCGCGTCCAAGTCTTCAACGGCTATTGCGAGTCCGGCCTCCATCCTGGAATTGGTGCGCTGGCATGACCAGTTCCGGGTGTCGAACGCCTCCCAGGTCGACTTGGACAGTGTGCCGACCGCCTGCGGTCCGTACGCGATGAGTTACAACTTCGCGGGCGTGAGTTACAGCTCTCCCATCGCGACCTGGGAGGCCGCCGGGACGCCGACCGGCGCCGATTGCAAGACCCGGCTGGGAAGTCACCCGGTGTCGTCGTTCGCCATCCACGATCTGCATGTGGGTGATCGGTTCTGCGTCGGGACCAAGCGAGGTGAACACATCGGGTTCCTCCAGGTCACCAGGGTCGTGGATTCGTCGAGTGCGGCCGATATATCGGCGATCGTCTGGGAGTGAACAGTCGCCTTCGAAGTCCTCTGTCTGCTTTCGGTCGTTGGACTGAAGCGACTGAAGGACTGAAGATCGAGATATGCGGCCGGTCTTCACGCAGCAGCGACATCGTGCGGGGCCAGCGGCACGGTGGGACTACTCCGAGAGTGGTGTGACTCTTCTGGGGCCGGTGTGACTCTTGCAGGGCCGGCGTAACTCTTCCGCGAAGGAACACGGCGCCGGGTCGCGCACGACCCCGAGCGGGTGTTCCCTGGGAGTGCAGGCACAAGCAGAACTGTGGGAGGTCCACCATGACCACTGCACCTGTCGGCGACTCCATCGCGCATGAGGCGTACTCCTTCGTCTGTATGAACTGCGGACACGGCTGGGAGCGCGCGTACGCGATAAGAGACGTCGCCGACCCCACACGGGGCCGCCGGGTGGAGTACTACTGCGAAGGCAGCCGGGTCCCGTCGCCGCTGAGCGCGCCCGCGTGCGACTTCTGCCAGGGCCGCCGGGTGCGGATCCTCGGTTCAGGGCGGGTGGCGGCTGCGGACTCCGGGTCGACAGTGCGGCCGGAGCTGATGATCTAGATGCCGTAAGGATTGCCACCGGCGGACTGGCCGGTTCCGCGGGGCGCTACCGGGGGCCTGTTCGGGAGTGACCGAAGCGGTCGTCGCCGGGAGTGACTGGCGTCGCGCGCCTGGACTGGAGCGACTGATGGACCGAAGACGCTAGTTCACCGGACGTTTTCCGGATGTTGTTTTGTGCCGCCCTGTGCAGCGAGCGCGGCCCCCGGGCTGGGTGGCCGGTACGGAGCACAGGGACTGAAGCGTCTGGCGTTCAGTCCCTGTGCCGCGCAGGATCGGTGCAGTGGGGTTTTGTGTCGGTGTTCTGCAAAGCGGATTCCCCGAAATGCCCGTAGAAGCAAGGCAGTCGGTCCAGTTCATCCAAGATTCGCGTGTATTTTGCTGCCCGTTTTTGAGCTGGAAAATACACGCGAATCTTGGACTGTAGCGACCAAAGGACCCAAATCCAGAACTCACCGGAGCAATGGACTTCCAGCGGCCCAGCAACCAGGACCTTGATCTCAACTGGTCGAAGCAATTGAGGCGGCCAGCAGCTCGGCGAAGACCTCGGCGGGTGTCTGGTGGTCGAGGATACGGTGGGGCCGGGTGTTGTCAGCCAGTCGCCTGGCCTCCGGGGGCCTTCCCCACGATGCGGCGGGAGAAGGCGTCGCGGATGCCGTGCCGTTTGAGGACGGCGTGGACGCGCGGGGAGCCGTAGGTGCGGCCGGACTCGGTGTGTACGCGCCTGATCTGTTCGGTGAGTTCGATGAGTTTCAGTACCGTCGCCGGTTCGGGTCGAGCTCCTGTGCGAAAAAAGCCGAGGCGGCTTTGAGGTTGTCGACGGTGCGGCGCAGTTCCCTGTTCTCCTGGCGGAGTTTGGCCAGGTCGGCCTTTTCCTCGGTGGTGGGGCGGTCGTGGCGTTCGCCGGCGTCGGCTTCGGACTGCCGGATCCAGCCGCGGAGGGCTTCGGGGTGGACGCCGAGTTTCTCGGCCATCTGGCGGATGACGGACTTGGGTTCGGTGGTGCGGTACATCGTGATCGCGCGTTCCCGCAACTCCAGCGGGTACTTCCTCGGTGCGGTGATCTGCTCGGTCGGACCGGACCGGACTGAACCAGACCGGACCGGACTGAACTAGACCGGACTGAACCAGTCCGGACTGAACCAGACCGGACCGGACCAGACCGGACCGGACCAGACATGACTGTGGCCCGCCGACTCACGGAGAGTCGGTGGGCCACAGGTTTTATGTGTGCTCCGAGGAAGAAAATTGGGTTGGGTGTTGACTTCTTCAGAGAAGTAACCCGACCCGGCGCACCGGGGCACGGGTTCACCGTAGTGCTTCGTCGTCCGTCAACGGCAATGGTTTTCCCCGGTGTTGAACACCGGGGGCAAGTGCCGCCCGGTGGCTGCTGTTTCCTTCGGGTCGAACTCAGGTGTGAGGCACGTTCGCTGGGGCAGCCGTCTGTTCGGGGAGCGCTGGTCGCTCTCCGACGGACAGCCGATCTTGGTTCTCCGTGATGGCTATGAAGGGACGTAACGCAATGAGCGACGGCATGTGGAACTACCAGTCCACGTCCGGTCACCAGGTGGGCGCGGACCTGATCGGCTACAAGGTCGAAGCGACCGACGGGCACATCGGCAAGGTCGACAAGCACTCCGACGAGGTCGGTGCGGCGTACATCGTCGTGGACACCGGCATCTGGATCTTCGGCAAGGAGGTCCTGCTGCCCGCCGGCACGATCACCCGGGTCGACCACGAGGCCAAGAAGATCCACGTCTCCCGGACGAAGGATGAGATCAAGGACTCCCCGGAGTTCGACAAGGACAAGCACCTGGGTGACGCCGGGTATCACGACCAGGTCGGCGGCTACTACAACAACCCGCGCGGGTAATACCGCGCGCAACGTTTCGGCGGTGGCCGACCGGAATCTCCTCCCGGTCGGCCACCGCCGTGTCCGCGCCCGGATCGGGGGAGTGTCCGGAGGCGGGTTGAAGGGGCTGAAGCGACTGAAGCGACTGAAGCGACCGATTCTCCGGCTCTGTCCGTGGATTCGCGTGGATTCGCACAGGCCCGGCCGGTCACTCCGTTCCAGCGCGTGCCTCCGGGTTCGCGGTGTCCCGCAGGATCCGCAGTGCGTCGAGCAGGGCGGTGAACTGCTCCGTGCTGAGTGGGTCGACCAGCCAGGTCTGGAGTAGTTCGACATGGCCGGGGAGTGCCGCGTCCAGGCGGGCGACACCGGTCGGGGTCAGGGCCGCGTACAGCGCGCGCCGGTCTGTCGGGTACTGCTCGCGGGCCACAAGGCCGTCCTTCTCCAGACGGTCCACTATCCGGGTGATCCCGGACGAGGACAGCGAGGTCTGCGCGGCGAGGTCGCTCATGCGCAGGCGACAGTCGGGGGAGCGGGCCAGCCGGAGCAGGACCGTGAAGTCCACTTCCGACAGGCCGAATGCATGCATTTGGGCGGAGAATCGTTCCTGGAGGCCGGTGAAGGCCTCAGCGAGCAGGCCGATCGCGGTGAGGCGGGGGTCGCTGGTGAGGGTGCTCAAACTGGGTGTGGCCTTGGTGCTCATGCCTTCAGTGTAACAAGTAGTTGACAAGAGGAGTTTTGCGATGCATTCTGTTGCTCAGTTCATTGTTTAACACTCAACAAAAAATCTTCGAGGAGCCCGCCATGACTGCTGAGACCCTTCGCCGCACCTGGGACGGCCTCACCATCCCGACCGCCGGAACGTACACGCTCGACGTCGCGCACACCCGGGTCGGCTTTATGGCCAGGCACCTCATGGTCAGCAAGGTGCGCGGGCAGTTCACCGAGTTCTCCGGTGAGATCACCGTCACGGACGAGCCGATGGACTCGCGCGTCGACGTCGTGATCCAGACCGGCAGCCTGACCACCGGCGTCAAGGACCGCGACGGTCACCTGCTCAGTGGTGACTTCATGGAGCTCGAGAAGTTCCCGACGATGACCTTCCGTACGGTGCGCCTGACCGGTCACCAGGGCAGCGAGTTCACCCTGCTCGGCGAGCTGACCATCAAGGACGTAACGCGGGAGGTCGAGCTTGAGGTCGAGCTCGACGGTCTGGCGACGAGCCCGTGGGGGCAGGAAGTCCTCGCGTTCAGCGCGAAGACCGAGATCAACCGCGAGGACTTCGGGATGACCTGGAACCAGGCGCTGGAGAGTGGCGGCGTCCTGGTGTCGAAGAAGATCAAGATCGAGATCGAGGGCGAGGCTGTACGCGCCGAGGGCTGAGCGTATTCAGCATTGCGGCTGACGTGCCTGGGCGGTGCGGGCTCGGATGTCCGTCAAACCGAAGCAACCTCAGGGGCCTTTAGCGGTGCGGGCTGAAAGGCCTGAGCGCTGCGGGCCCGGAGTCTTGGGCGTCGGGAGCCCGGGGCGGGTGGTTCACTCCACCTGCTCCGGGCCTTCTGGTGTTTTCTGGCTCAGGATGCGAGGAACCCGGCCTGTTGCGGCCTCCTGGCCCAGGTCGATGACCACGCCGGTCCGTCAGGAACAATCCGCCCGATGGGCGTACGGAAGCCCCGGGCACGTCGGGCAGACGAACACGTATACACCGCCCATGTCGCCGAGAGTCAGCTCCGGTGCGCACTGGACCTCCATCCGCTCTTTGCGGGGACGCTCCCACGTGCCGGCATCCTCTGCCGGAATCCACGTGCGCCAGGACGCGCCGTCGAACTCCGCGCTCTTCACAGTGAGCAGGTGCTCCATCCGGGTGCCGCACTCCGCGCAGTCGGGCCAGGCGGGATCCTGTGTCCAGCCGGGGTAGCCGCCCACCTTGATGCCGGGGACGTCCGACAGGTGGGACCAGTACGACCAGCCGGTTTCCTCCTCCACGCTGTCGAACCGTTCCTCCAGCGAGTCGTAGAGATCATCCGGGAGATCCCAGGTCGGGTAGTCGATGACCCGTTCTGGGTGCACGACACACGGAGTTGGGACGTAGTCGTCCGGCGCGCCGACGGGCCGCGGTGTGTCGGTGAGTTGTGGGGGGCACGCGTCGGCGGTCCGCCAGTAGAGCTGTGGCCACGGGGCGTATCCCAACTCGTGGTCGAAAGGACACCACAGCATCTGCAGGACGTCCGTACCGCTGGGGAACGGGAGTTCGGGGACATCGGCGGCGAAGAGCTGGATGACCGGCACGAGTGCCTGGGCTCCAGGCTTGACCGGCGAGAGAGCTGTGACGGGGTGCGGCCGGTCGCAGTACGGCCACGGTTCCGCAGCCGGCCAGAGCACCGGTCCGCCGACCGAACTGTCCCGCGCCGTGGGTGCCCCGCGCCGGGGGTGGAGCCGTACGGCCTCCCGGCGATACGGCGCGACCTCAGGAAACAGTGCCTCCACGTCCAACGGGCGCGGCGGGGTGGTGCGGGTCATCGGGGGGCCTTCCTGACAGTCGGGTGGAACCGCAGGTTAACCACGGCGTACGACAGCGGTGGTCGGTGCCGTGCCATCCCTGACTGCGACAGCGTTGTTCAGTGTTGCGATACCCCTGACTGCGACAGCGTTGCGCTCAGCGCACCGGTGGTTCCGCGTCCACCAGCACACACCGGGTGCCCGAGTAGATCGTCGGCATGCAGCGGTTGCAGTGGACGCACAACGATTTGACCGTACGGTCGGCCTCGATGCGACGGATCAGATCCGGTTCGCGCAGCAGGGCCCGGCCCATCGCGACGAACTCAAAGCCCTCGGCCATCGCCAGGTCCATGGTGTCGCGGTTGGTGATGCCGCCGAGCAGGATCAGCGGCAGGTCCACCGCGGCGCGGAACTGCCGGGCCGAGTCGAGCAGGAACGCTTCCTCGTACGGGTACACGTGCAGGAACTTCTTCCCGATCAGCTTCACTCCGAGCTGCTGGGGCTGCGGGAAGGTCGCGGCGAACTCGGGGATCGGGGCGTCGCCGCGGAACAGGTACATCGGGTTCAACAGTGAACTGCCCGCGGTGAGTTCGAGGGCGTCGAGCGTGCCGTCCGCCTCCAGCCACCTGGCGACCTGGAGGCTTTCGTCCAGCCAGATACCGCCAGGGACGCCGTCCTCCATGTTCAGTTTGGCCGTGATGGCGATCCGGTCACCGACCGCGTCGCGCACCGCGCGGGCCACGCCGAGCGTGACCTTCGCCCGGTTGGTGAGGCTGCCGCCGTAGGCGTCCTTGCGCTTGTTGAGCTTCGGGCTCAGGAACGCACTCGCGAAGTAGTTGTGCCCGAAGTGGATCTCCACCGCGTCGAACCCCGACTCCACCGCTGTCCGCGCGGCGTCGGCGTGGGCTTGGGTAATCCGTACGATGTCCTCTTTGGTTGCGGCTTTTGTCACCTTCATGCTGATCGGATTGAACATGCGTCCTGCGGACAACGCGGGACGCCCGTTGGACTTCGCATCGGCGACTGGGCCCGCGTGCCCGATCTGGGCCGAGACCGCTGCGCCTTCGGCGTGCACGGCGTCGGTCAGCCGGCGCAGACCAGGGACCGCTTCGGGGCGCATCCAGATCTGGCGGCGTTCGGTGCGACCTTCGGGGGAGACCGCCAAGTAGGCGACGGTGGTCATGCCGAGGCCGCCGGCGGCGGGCTTCCGGTGGTATTCGATGAGCTGGTCGGTGACAAGCGCGTCGGGTGTTGCGCCTTCGAACGTCGCGGCCTTGATGATCCGGTTGCGCAGAGTCAGCGGGCCGAGTCTCCCCGGGGAGAGGACGTCGGGTATCTCACGGGGCGTCAAGGAGAACCGGGTGGGCTGGGAGGCGGGGGTCGGCTGGGTCATCGGGGTCGGCTGGGTCATCGGGGTCAACCTCCTTGCAGGGATGGGGCGTTGAGTCCGGCCGTTACAAAGGCGGTGACCGTGGCGGTCGGTGGGGGAGTTGTTGTGGCGAATTCGCCCGCGACTTCGGCCGCGACTTCGGCCGCGGGTTCGCCGTACAGCTGGAGCAGCAGGGCGAACGCGAGTCGCCATCTGTCCCGCACTTCGGCCGCGGCCAGATCAGGGCGGCCAGGACGTCCATCGTGCTCGGCCCCGTGCCTGGCAGCGCGACGGTCTCGCCGGGCTGGACGGCGTCGAGTCAGTCGGGCAGGGGAAACGGATTACAGATCCGCCGGTGCTCCCCGGGCTGCGCCGCGGGTGTCTGCGGCGGAGTGTGACCCGTGGTCAGGAAGACGTGGTCGGCGGGTACGGTGCAGTCGGTCGTCAAGGCGTAGGGGGCGGTCGGCGAGGGTGATGATCCGTTCCAGGACGCCGAGGCCGCGCGGGCCCAGGTCGATGAGGCAGACGCTGTCGGTCATGCCGGTTCGAGAACGGCAGGAACGGGGCTGGAAGCGGGGTTGGGTGCGGGGTTGGGTGCGGGGCCCGGCGCGGGGTTGGCGGTCGTGTGCGTTGCGGGGCTGGGTGCTACGGCCCCGAGTGCCCGGGCCCGGGGCGCTGGACTGTTCACCGAGTCCACCACCGGTAGCCCTGCCAGCGCGAGCCGTACCGATTCGGCGACCATCGTCCCGGCCTTCTCCTGCGCCTCCGCGGTGCCTGCTCCGAGGTGGGGGGTGACAACGACGTTGTCGAGTGTGAACAGCGGGGAATCCGTACAAGGTTCGGTGGCGAACACGTCGACGCCCGCGCCTGCGACCCGGCCCTCCTTGAGTGCCGCGTACAGCTCGGTTTCGTCGACGATGCCGCCACGTGCCGTGTTGACGATCCGTACGCCCGGTTTCATCAAGGCGAACGCCTCGAAACCGAGCAGGCCGGCGGTTTCGGGAGTGCGCGGCAGATGCACGGTGAGGAAGTCGGACCGGCGCAGGAGCTGGTCCAGGGATAGCAGTTCGACGCCGAGTTCGGCGGCGCGTTCTGGTGACTGATAGGGGTCGTACGCGACGGTCTCCATGTCTAAGGCGGCGGCCCGGCGGGCCACCAGCGTGCCCACCCGGCCCAGACCGACCACGCCGAGTGTCTTCCCCGCCAGCTCCGTGCCGGTGAACCGGCCGCGCTGCCACGCGCCGCCCTTCAGCGCGCTGTCGGCCTGCGGGATGTGCCGGGCGACGGCGATCAGCAGACCCACCGTCAGCTCGGCGACGCTGGTGATGTTCGAGGTGGGTGCGTTGACGACCAGCACGCCGGCCGTGGTGGCGGCCTTCAGATCGATGTTGTCCACGCCTACTCCCGCGCGGCCGACCACGCGCAACCGGCGTCCGTGGGCGAGGACTTCGGCGTCGACACGGGTTGCACTGCGGACCAGGAGGGCGTCCGCGTCGGCCACCGCAGCCAGTAACGCGACGCGGTCAGTGCCGTCACAGTGTCGGACTTCTACGTCTGGACCGAGCGCGTCGATGGTGGCGGGGGAGAGTTCTTCGGCGAGCAGGACAACGGATCTTTCCGATTTTTCCATGACGTCTCGTCTCCAAGGGATGTCGGGAAGGGTGACGGGACGTGCTGTCGTACGGTTTTCAGCAACTGCCGGGCAGTCGCGTCGCGGGTGGCTTCAGAAACTCCCCGGCAGCCGCGCCGCGCTCCAGGACGTCGCCGGTGCGTACGGATCGCGCCGTGGCCAGGCGGCCCGGGGCGGAGCAGTTGGCGCGCGGGCGGCGAGTAGGACGGCCACCGCCGCGGCGATGGCGGCCAGTTCTTCGTCGGTTGGCCGGCCACGCGTGACAAGAAGGTCAGTGGTCATAGCGGCGGGTTCCCGTGTTTGCGGACCGGCAGCGGCGTGTGTTTGTCGCGCAGCATCCGCAGTGCGCGGATCAGCACGGAGCGGGTCTCCGCCGGGTCGATGACGTCGTCCACGAGGCCCCGTTCGGCGGCGTAGTACGGGTGCATCAGCGCTTCGCGGTACTCCTCGACCCGCTGTGCGCGGAGCGCTTCGGGGTCGGCGGCGGCGGCGATCTCCCGGCGGAAGACGACGTTGGCAGCGCCCTCGGCGCCCATGACGGCGATCTCGTTGGTGGGCCAGGCGAACGACAGGTCCGCGCCTACGGAGCGGGAGTCCATGACGATGTACGCGCCGCCGTACGCCTTGCGGACGATCAGCTGGATGCGCGGCACGGTGGCGTTGCAATACGCGTACAGGAGCTGCGCCCCGTGCCGGATGATGCCGTCCTGCTCCTGGTCGCGCCCGGGCAGGAAGCCGGGGACGTCGACCAGGGTGACCAGGGGGATGTTGAACGCGTCGCACATCTGCACGAAGCGGGCGGCCTTCTGGGAGGCGTGGATGTCCAGCGCGCCCGCGAGCACCGACGGCTGGTTCGCGACGATGCCGACGACCTGCCCGTCGAGCCGGGCCAGGCCGCACAGGATGTTGGTGGCCCAGGTGGCGTGCACCTCGAAGAAGTCGCCGTCGTCGATGATCTCGGCGATGACCGTACGCATGTCGTACGACTGCTTCGGATCGGCGGGCACCAGGTCGAGCAGCGCGTCGTTGCGCCGGTCGGCGGGGTCGTCCGCCCGGGCGGGTGGCGGGAGTTCCCTGTTGTTCGCGGGCAGCATCGACAGCAGGTGCCGCACGTCGGCGAGGCAGCTTGCTTCGTCGTCGTACGCGAACCCCGCCGCGCCGGACTGGCTCGCGTGGGTGTCGGCGCCACCCAACTGCTCCAGGGTGACGTGTTCGCCGGTGACGGCCTGCACCACGTCGGGCCCGGTGATGAACATCTGCGAGATGCCGCGCACCATGAACACGAAGTCGGTGAGCGCGGGGGAGTACGCGGCACCTCCCGCGCACGGGCCGAGCATCACGCTGATCTGCGGGATGACTCCGGAGGCGCGGGCGTTGCGCTGGAAGATCCCGCCGTACCCGGCGAGTGCGGTGACGCCTTCCTGGATCCGGGCACCGGCTCCGTCGCTCAGGCCCACGAGCGGGGCCCCCGCGCTCAGCGCCAGGTCCATCAACTTGTGGATCTTCTCGGCGTGCGCTTCGCCGAGAGCTCCGCCGAAGATGCGGAAGTCGTGCCCGTACACGAACACCGTGCGGCCGTGCACGGTGCCCCAGCCGGTGACCACGCCGTCGGTGTACGGCTTCTTCGTCTCCAGGCCGAACCCGGTCGCCCGATGCCGGCGCAGCGCTTCGATCTCGGTGAACGACCCTTCGTCTAGCAGGAGTTCGAGGCGTTCGTGGACGGTCAGTTTGCCTTTGGCGTGCTGCCGGGCGGTCGCCGCCGGGTCGGGGCCCTGCCGGGCCTGCTCGTGGACCCGGTCCAGGTCCGTCACCCGGGTCCGCTGGTCCCACCGGGCTGTGGGGCGGCCGTGCGGTGTCTGGTCGGCGGGGTGCCGGGGCCCGGGTAGTGGAGTGGTGATCCGTACGGGTGTGTCATCCAGGATGGTCACGCTTACCTCCAGGCCGGAGTCTTCGTCGGGACGTGGTCGGGGGTGGTGAGCAGGGAGGTGGCGTCGCGTTCGACTACGTCGAGCCGGGAGCCGAGCATCGCCAGCGCCGAGCGGTAGCCGGGTCGTGGTGTCAGGTCGGTCAGGTACAGGTTGTCGGCGGGGCGGTCTCCGCCCGTCCAGTCCAGGAGCGCGGCCGGCTCGTCGGGGGCGCTGATGTGCAGCAGGGGCGGGGCGACCATGAGGCCGTCGGCGCTGGATTTCAGCACCGCTTCCTTGCGGGTCCAGTAGCGGATGAACCCGGCGGCCCGGTCCGGTTCCCGGAGTCGGGCGAGTGCGACCTGCTCGGCGGAACCCAGGACGCTGGTGATCATTTCGTCGTCGGGTTCGCGGATCAGTTCGACGTCCACGCCTAGCGCGGTGCGGCGGGACACGGCGACCACAACAAGCCCGCCGGAGTGGGAGATCGACAGCTGGGGCGGGTCGGCCACGTCGCAGAGCTGGGGTTTGCCGTGCGGCCCCGCGCAGTGCTTGCAGGTCGCGGCGAACCGGAGGTCGCGCGGGGCGAGCCCGGTGTAGCCGGACAGTACGAGGCGGGTCAGCGCGTGCGCGGTGAGGTAGCGGGAACGGGCCCCGGGCTTGCGGTACCGCTCCCAGCGGTCGAGCTCACCGGGGTCGAGGAGGTTGAGGAGTCCGGCGTTGCCGCTGTCGGTGCCGCCCCACCAGACGTGGCATTCGCCCGGGGGGAGAGTGGGGAAGAGGTCGCCTGGGTTGTGCTGCGATCCGGGTTGGGGTGCCTCCCCCGGGGTGCGGAGGTTGTCCATGTGTGTGCCTTCCACAAGAGATCGGGGCTACCGGGCGGCGCTTCCGCAGCTGCGGGAGCTTGTGGCGGAAGTGCCGCCCGGTGCGGGTGTCGACCCGTGCGGACCGGACTGCGTCTCGGATACCGCGGTGCCGTAGCGCCGTAGCGCCGTAGCGCCGTAGCGCCGTAGCGCCGTAGCGCCGTAGCGCCGTAGCGCCGAAGTGCCGTAGCGCCGAAGTGCCGCAGTGCTTCAGGCCCGCTCGGCCAGCAGGATCCGGTGCATCGGGGTGTCCAGGAGCGACACCCGGTGCAGCCCCGCCGACGCGAGCCACTGGTCGTACTCGTCGACGGTGTAGGTGTCGCCGCCGCCGGTCGCGAGCATCGATGCGGCGAACAGGCGGAAGAAGCGGTTCTGCGGCGACTTCACGCCTTGGCCCTCGTCGATGATCTGGTCGATGATCGCGATCCGGCCGCCGGGGGCCAGCGCCTTCGCCGACTTCAACGCCAGGTCGCGGGCCGCCTCCGGCGTCTGCAGGTGGAAGATGTTGACGAAGAGGAGCAGGTCGTAGCCGGTGCCCCAGTCGTCCTCCCAGAAGTTGTTCACCGTCGCGGTGAAACGCGCGGCCACACCCAGCTGGTCGGCCTGCTCGTTGGCGATCTTGGCGATCCGCGGAGCCTCCAGGCCGGTCGCGGTCGCCTCGGGGAAGTCCTGGAGGAGCAACTGGCTGTAGATGCCGGTGCCGCAGCCGATGTCGAGCACCGACTTGCCCGCACCGGTGTCCCAGCCGTCGTACGCCAGCGTCCGGGACAGCGTGTCCACGATCGGCGGAGCCCAGAAGTTGATGCCGCGCGCCAGGTCCTCGTAGTGCGACTCGGAGATCTGGTTGTGCGTGGTGTCGCCGGTGGTGTCCCGGGCACCGGTACGCACGTTCTGGGCCAGGTTCCGCCATGAGTTCCAGGCCAGCCGGCGGTCGTACTCCATTTTTCCGGTCAGGCTGTACAGCCCGCCCGGCAACAGGCACGCGGCCATCTCCGGCGGCAGTTGGTACTCCCATGATCCGTCGGTCCGCACCGTACGGTCGACGACGTCGTAGGCGTGCAGACCCTCCAGCAGGACCCGGGTGGACCGGGGGTCGGTGTCCAGCCGCTCGGCCAGTTCGAGGCTGGTCGCCGACTGCTCGTTGAGCGCCGCGAAAACCCCCAGGTCGTGGGCGGCCTCGATCGCACCGGGCGCCCACAGGCCGACCAGGTGTTCGTAGATCCGGTGCGCGGCCCGGACCTGGCGCTGCCCGTCGTCGGCGGTCGGCAGCAGCGAGGTGTCGACAAGCGGCGGCAGGTTGTCGGTGCGGGGCGCGGACACGTCGGCGTCGAGGCGGGCGATTATGGCTGCTTCGGTGTCGAGCGGGGTCTGGATGTCGATGGTCTGGATGTCGATGGTCTGGATGTCGATGGTCATGTCAGGAGCTCCTTGAAAGTCGTTATGACGTAAGGGAGTTGAGGCATGAGAGGTGATGCGGGCCACCCATGGGGCGACCGGGCGGAGCGAGGGAGGACCACGAAGGAACCGGCGAAGCTCGGCGGGCGCCCGCGCTTGGAGCCGCTTTTAGACAGAGATTCCGCCGTGGATCTCCACGACTGTGCCGGTGATGTACGCGGCTCGTTCGGAGGCCAGATAGGACACGAGGTCCGCGACCTCGTCGGGCCGCCCCATGCGCTTGAGCGGGATCGCCTGGAGCGCGCGCTTGCGGGCCGGGTCGCCGAGCACGTCGGTCATGTCGGTCTCGATGAACCCGGGCGCGACCACGTTCACCCGGATGCCCGCCCGGCCGACCTCCTTGGCCAGGGACCGGGAGAACCCGATGATCCCGGCCTTGGACGCGGCGTAGTTGGTCTGGCCCGCGTGTCCGTAAACCCCGGTGACGGAGGACAGGTTGACGATGCTTCCGGAGTGGCGCTTGACCATGCCGAACACGACCGACCGGCACACGTGGTAGACGCCGTCGAGGTTGGTGTCCAGGACCTGGTGCCATTCGTCGTCGGACATGGTGGCCAGGGGTTTGTCGCGGGTGATGCCGGCGGACGTGACCGCGACGTCGACGAAGCCGAGTTCCGTCTCGGTCTGTGCGACCCAGGCCCGGACGGAGTCCGCGTCGCACACGTCGACCTTGGCGGCGAGCACCGGGACACCGTGGCTCCGGGCCTCCTCGGCGACCTCCTTGGCAGCGGTCTCGTCGGAGCGGTAGCAGAAGCTCACGGCGTAGCCGTCCTGCGCGAGGCGGACGACGACGGCCCTGCCTATCCCGCGTGAGCCACCGCTGACCAGTGCGACAGGGCGTGCCTGTTCACCTGGGCGGGTCTGTTCAGTGGTCATCAGCGGGCTCCAGTGAAGTCGTGGCGGGACCGGCCAGGCGCAGGACGACACAGCCGACGCTGCCGTCCCGGTCGCTGGCGGTGACTACGGCGTACTTTCCGGCGGAGTCGGCCGTACGGCCCGCAGTGCTCAGCACCGCGGCGATCTGGAAGGCGGACGACGCGGCACCCGTGTCACCGATGAGCGCGGTGTCCGGGACCCGGGCGAGCGCTTCGGGGTCGAACAATCGCGCGAGGACTGCTCGTTCGGACGCGCTTGCGGTCGGCCCCGCGGTCGCAGTCCAGACCTCTTGGAGCGGTATGTCGCCCAGGGCGGACCGTACGCACTCGTCCAGAGTCGCGGCCGGGTCACCGTCGAGGTTCATCCGGAATTCGACCGCGAGGACGTCTGCCAGGCGGCGCCCGGGACCGGCGGTTTCGGCGTGTTCCAGGAGGAACATCGCGCAGCCCTCGCCGAGGGGACCGCCAGGTTCGTCCTGGGTGTGGTGGCGCAGCCACGAACGCGCGGACGAATACTCCTCGGCCGCGCCGACGACCACCCGGGTCGCCCGCCCGGCGCGCAGGAGGCGCCGGGCGTAGCCCAGGGCGTGCAGTCCCGCCGCGTCGCCTGCGGCGATCGTTGCGTTCGGTCCCTGCGTCTGGTGCCAGATCGCGCACTGCGCCGCGCTGCAGTTCATCACCGCGTTGGGCATCAGCGACGGGTCCACGTGATAGGGCTTGGCACCGGTGATCGAGGCCCGGGTGAAGTCCATCAGCGACTGGACGCTCCCCGTCGTGGTGCCGAGCACCAGCCCGGTGTCCGTGCCGGTCGTGAGTTTTTCCGCGCCGTCCCCAGCTGCGTCGAGCAGCCGGCCGACGGTGGTCACCGCGAGCGCGGTCACCCGGTCCATCGCACGGGTGCCCTTGCGGCCCAGCTCGCCCCGGGCGCTGAAGTCCGGTACGAGGCAGGCCTCGGTATCCGGGACGTCGGTCCATTGGTCCACGTCGAGTGCGGCCACGGTCTTGCGGCTGTCGCGTACACCGGCGTCGAAGGCGTCACCGCCGACGCCGTACGGCGACACGGCCGACCACGCGGAGATGACCAGATGAGAGTTGGTCATGGTTGTGTTCTCCTTTCGGGCTGATCGGGCTGATCGGGCTGATCGGGCTGATCGGGCTGACGGATCGTCATCGGGTTCATCCGGCGGGGGTGCTGGCGTTGTTGGTGGTCTGGTTGGCGTTGTCGCCGCCAGTGGCGTCAGGAGCGCCGTCGTAGCGGCCGATGATCAAGACCGCGTTGTTCCCGCCGAACGCCATGCCGTTGTTCTGCACGATGCGCAGATCGGCCTCGACGGAGTGGTTCGGTACACAGTCCACCGCGCACTCCGGGTCGGTCTCACGGTGGTTGATGGTGGGCGGGATGAAACCGTTCTTCACGGCCAGCGCGCAGGCGATCGCGGCCAGGGCGCTCGCGGCGCCCATCGTGTGGCCGAGCATCGACTTCAGCGACACCGTGCGCGGCGGCCCGTCGGTGTACACCTCACGGATCGCCCGCGTCTCGGTGGTGTCGTTGGCCCGGGTGCCCGTGCCGTGCGCGGACACCAGGTCCACATCGCCGGGCTCGATCCCCGCGTCGTCCAGCGCCAGCCGGATGCACCGGGCGATGGACTCCTGGTTCGGCGCCACTTGGTGGTACGCATCGCAGTTGAGCCCGTAGCCGAGCACCTCCGCGTAGATCCGCGCGCCCCGGGCCAGCGCCGAATCCAGGCTCTCCAGGAACAGCACCCCGGCGCCCTCGCCGGTGAGGATGCCCTCCCGGTCCTTGTCGAACGGCCGGCAGAAGTCCGGCGCGATCGCACCCAGGCGGTAGAACCCGGCGAACGTCTTGCGGCACATCGCGTCCGCACCACCGCACAGGGCGAAGTCCACGTCACCGGACCGTACGGCGTCGAAGCTGTAGCCGATCGCGTAGTTCCCCGCCGCACACGCGGTCGCCACCGTCGTCGCCTCGACGTTCGTCAGCCCCAGCTCCTGGGCGATCGTGGACGAAAGACGCCCTGCGGACACCCGACGGGCCAGGCGTGGCTCCATCGACTGGGGACCCGCGTCGACGTCCTGGGCCACCAACCGGTCCAGTTCGTACGCTTCGCCGTCAGTCGTGCCGACCGACAGGAGACCACGCAGTCCGCGCAGGGTCTCCTCGTCGATGCCGGCGTCCTCCACGGCCATCCGCGCCGCCGCGACCGAGAACCGGCTCGCCCGGCCCAGCTCGGCGACGGGCGCCTTCCTGATCCACTGCTCCGGGACGAAGTCCGGGACCTCATGACCGTTGGTGTGTTCGAACCCGGTGGTGTCGAACACCGAGATGGGCCGGGTGCCGCTGCGCCCCTCGCGGAGCCCTTCGGTGAACTCCGCGGCACCGACGCCGATGCTGGAGAACACCCCGAACCCGGTGAGAACCACACGGCGGGGCCCCGGACGGGCACCCGAAGCGGGTGCGGTGTGGGCGGAACTCGTGGACATCAATCCCCCAGGATGAGAATCGGGTGACGCTTTGTGGCTTTGTCTTCGTGTCGCTGTACTGCTGTTTCGGGCTCTTGTTCTTGCCGCGGGCCGGCGGTCCGGGCGGCGGGCTCCGGACCGCCGGCGGGCGGGCGGCTGTACAGCCCGGTCAGGAGGATGCGGTGACGGCCTGCGCGACGACCGCGTACACGGCCACGAGGTTGGTCATTTTCGCCAGCTCGTCCTGGTCGATCGCGATCTCGAAGCGCTTCTCCAACTGGCCGAGGATCTCGATGGTCATGAGCGAGTCGGCGTCGTAGTCCTCGATGAAGAGGCCGGTCTCGGTGACTTCGTCGGCCTCCAGCTCCAGGACGTCGAGGACGATCTCCTTGATGACGGACTCGCGGTCGATGATGTTGACGGACATGGGGGGCCACCTTCGGAATTGTTTTCGGCGAGGGGTCGTGCTGGGAATTTCTGGATTCTTCGGACGGAACTCTTCAGGTCGAGTTTTCCGGGCCGGCAGTTTGTGATGTGAAAGCTAGCCGCTCCAGCGACTTTCTTTCAAGTGTTTGTTCGAATCTATTTTCTTTGCTGAGGTGCGGGTTTCCAGCACGGTAAAAACGCGTCCCGAAGAGGGTGCCGGACCGCGTTTGCGGTCAGGCACCCACACGTGGGAACGGTTCGGCTGAGAGCGGCCCGGTCGATACGGGTTCAGCTGACTGCGACGTCAGCCCACCAGGCTCTTCGGCCGCATGTCCAGCCAGTTCGCCTCGATGTAGTCCAAGGCGTCCTGCCGGCCGCCGGCCGGGAGCGCGGCGTCCCAACCCTTGGGGACCTCGGCGAAGGTCGGCCAGATGCAGTGCTGGTTCTCCTTGTTGACCAGCACCAGGAACGTGCCGTTCTCGTCATCGAAAGGGTTCATTGTTTCGCTCCTTTTCAGGGTGCCGAATTTTAGATTCAGCGTACGGATTTGTCGTGCGTGGTGTTGATCCCGGCGGTTTTGATTCCGACGGTGCTGATATCGGCAAGGCTGATTTCCGCGAGCCCGCGCAGTTCGGCCGCGATAATCCGGCCGATCGAAGCGAGCGGCCCCGGCTGCATCATCATGTTGTGGTCGACGTCGATCTCGTGTTCTTCCAGCGGGCCGTCCACGTACGGCGACCAGGCGACCCCCGTGGGGGCGTCCGTGTCCCGGCCCCGCGTCGCCGTGAGGTGCAGCAGCTTCCCGCCGAACCGGCGCGGCACGAACGACTGCTGGAGCTTGGAGTTGTTGCGGGCCACATCGAGGATCCGGGCGACCATCGCTTCGTCCACGGGGCCGCGGACCTGGTCGTCGTCCTGGAACGCCGCGACGACCTCCGCGAGCTCCACCCGTGCCCCGTGCCCCGCGGCACGGGGCCGCCCGAGGTAGTCGAGCATGTCCCGCAGCAGGCTCTGCTCGTCGGGAAGCTCGTCCGTCGTGGCCGACGGATAGCTGTCCAGACTGGCGAGCAGCGCGACGGGTTCCCCGGCCTCCTCCAACTGCACGGCGACCTCGTGGGCCACCACGCCGCCGAAGGACCAGCCGAGCAGGTGGTACGGGCCGTGCGCCTGCACGGACCGGATGTGGCCCACGTAGTCGGCCGCCATCTCCTCGACGCTCCCCGGCAGGGTGGCCGGCTCGGCGATGCCCCGTGCCTGAAGCCCGTACATCGGGTACTGCGGCCCCAGATGCGGTGACAGGCCGACGTAGAACCAGCTCACCCCGCCGCCCGGGTGCAGGCAGAAGACCGGCGGCCGGTCGCCTTCGGTGCGCAGCGGCATGAGCGTGGCGTACTCATCGCCGGAGTCCGCGTTCGAACCGTCACTCTGGTTCAGGAGCAGTTCGGCCAGTCCAGCCGGGGTCGGCGTCTGGAAAAGCGCCCGGATCCGCAGTTTCGCCCCGAGTTCGATGTGCACGGCCCGGACCAGCCGCATCGCGAGCAGAGAGTGCCCGCCGAGGTCGAAGAACGAGTCGTCGACCCCGACTTCCGCGAGCCCCAGGGATTCGGCGAACAGGTCGCACAGGGTCTGTTCGAGTGCCGTCTGCGCGGGTCGGCCTGAGGACGTCACCGCCAGATCGGGTGCGGGCAGTGCCTTGCGGTCCACCTTTCCGTTGGACGTCAGCGGTAGGGCGTCGAGGACGACGACCACCGCGGGGACCATGTACGCGGGCAGCACTTCGGCCACCTGCGCCCGGACGTGCCGGCCTTCGACGGCTCCGGTCACGTACGAGATCAGTCGTTTGTGCCCGGCGGGGTCGATGTCCGGCACGCTCACCGCGTCGGTGATCCCGGGCAGGCCGCGCAGGGTCGCGTCGACCTCGCCGAGTTCGATGCGGTGCCCGCGGATCTTGACCTGGTGGTCCCGGCGTTCGAGGAATTCGAGCTGCCCGTCGGCGCGGCGCCGGACGTGGTCGCCGGTGCGGTAGAGCAGGCCCCCGGCCTGGCCGTACGGGTCGGCGACGAAGGTGGCCGCCGTACGCGCGGGGTCGCGCAGGTAGCCGCGCCCGACGCCCGTACCGGCGATGTACAACTCGCCGCTCGTCCCCACGGGGACGGGTTTGAGGGTGTCGTCCAGGACGTACAACCGGATGTTGCGCACCGCACTGCCGATCGGGACCACCGTGCCCGGTGCCGGCGGGGACAACTGCGCGTGGGTCACATCGTCGGAGCATTCAGTGGGCCCGTACGCGTTGACCATCGGCACCCCCGGGTGCCGTAGGAGCCAGCGCGACACCAGGTCGGGGGCCACCGCCTCACCGGTGACCACTAGGCGGCGCAGCCCACGCAGCGGCGGTGCCTCCCCGCCGCCGTCCCAGGTGTCGAGGGTGGCGCGGAGCAGCGACGGGACCACCTCGAGGACGGTCACCTGTTCGTCCTCGGTGACGCCGAACAGCGCGTCGGGGTCGGCGGCGGTGTCGTTGCCGACCACCCGGGTGTGTCCGCCGGTGACCAGTGCGGTCAGCATCTGCCAGACGGAGATGTCGAACGTGACCGGGGCGTTGTGGACGATGGTGTCGGCGTCCGTGACCTTCAGGTCGTCGATCTTCGCCTGGAGGTGGTTGTGCATACCCCGCCGGTGCACCATCGCGCCCTTGGGCTTTCCGGTGGACCCTGACGTGTAGATGACGTAAGCAAGGTAAAGTTCCTGCCCGGGTACGGGTGTCCAGCTGCCCGGGCGGTCTTCCACGTCGTCCAGAACGAGCGGCCTGGACGCCAGTTCGACCGTACGGTGTTCCTCGTCGGTGATGACGATGTGCGCTCCGGCGTCGGCCAGCAGCCCGGCCGAACGACCGTGCGGCGCCCGGATGTCCAGCGGCAGCCAGGCCGCCCCGGCCCCGAGCACACCCAGCACCGCGGTCACAAAACCGGTGCCGGGATGGGCGAGGATTCCGACGATCCGGTCCGGCCCCGTGCCTGCGGCTACGAGGCGTCGCGACAGCGCCGCCGCCCGGGAGGCCAGCTGGAGATACGTCAGCGACCCTTGGTCATCGGTGACGGCCACCCGGTCGGGCGCACACTGCGCGGTCGTCCGGATGCGCTCGACCACCCCGGACAGGACCTCCGGCTCGGCGGTGTCGTTCCAAGCCGCCAGCTGCGCCTGCTCCGTGCCGGTCAGGACGTCGATCCCGGCCAGCGACACATCCGGGTCGGCGGTGACGGCCTCCAGGAGCCGGATGAAGCGTTCGACCACCAGCTCCACCGAGGCCGCGTCGAACAGGTCGCTCGCGTATTCGAGGTGGAGGGCGATCCCGTCCGCCGCCCCGTCGGCGTCGTACAGCTCGGTCAGTTCGAAGGCCAGGTCGACCTTCGCGGCCCCCACGTGTCCCTCTGCGAAGGAGACGCCGAGCCCGGCCAGCACCGGCTCGACGGGGGCTGTGTTGTGCAGCGTCATCATGACTTGGAACAGCGGGTGCCGGGACAGCGACCGCGCCGGGTTGAGGGTCTCCACCAGTTGCTCGAACGGCAGGTCCTGGTGGGCGTACGCGGCCAGGTCCGTGCTGCGGACCCTGTCCACCAACTCCCGGAACGCCGGGGCGCCGGAGGTGTCCGTACGCAGGACGAGGGTGTTCACGAACACGCCGACCAGGTCGTCCAGCGCTTCGTCGGTGCGCCCGGCCACCGGGGTGCCCAGGGGGATGTCGTTGCCGGCGCCGAGCTTGGTGAGCAGCGTGGCGACTGCGGCCTGGAGCACCATGAAGACGCTCGCCCCGGTCTCCTTGGCCAGGGCCGCTACCGCGCGGTGCACGTCGGCGGGCACCGCGCCGGGGACAACGCCGCCCCGGTACGAGGCCACAGCCGGGCGCGGCCGGTCGGTGGGGAGGTCCAGCTCTTCGGGCAGGCCGTTGAGGGCGAGCTTCCAGAAGTGGCTCTGGAGAGCCAGCGGGCTGCTGGAGTCCGCCCGGTCGCCGAGGAGTTCGTGCTGCCAGCGGGTGTAGTCGGCGTACTGGACCGGCAGGGGCTCCCAGGCCGGGGCCTCCTGGGCGCACCGGGCGGCGTAGGCCTCGGCCAGGTCCCGGCACAGCGGGGCGAGGGACCAGCCGTCGGCGGCGATGTGGTGCAGGACCAGCGCGAGCACGTGCGTTCGGGATTCGGCGGTTCGGCCAGGGGTGGTCGGGTCAGGGGTGGTCGGGTCAGGGGTGGTCGGGTCAGGGGTGGTCGGGTCAGGGGTGGTCGGGTCAGGGGTGGTCTGGTCAGCGGTGGTCTGGTCAGCGGTGGTCTGGTCCACAGTGGTCTGGCCGGCGAGGGTTTTGTTGTCGGTGTTCGGGACGTCACCGGTCTGCGGGGCGACCGTGAACAGTGTCGCCCGCAGCGGCGGCTCCACCGCGAGGTCGAAACCAGCCGCGGCGTCCCGCCGTACGGCGTCCTCCACATCGCCCGCCGACACCGTGAAGGTCCTCAGTGTGGGGCCTTCCCCGGACGGCAGGATCACTTGGCGGGGCTGGTCGTCGGTCTCCGCGAACACCGTGCGCAAGGCCTCGTGACGGGTCGTTACATCGGTGACGGCGGCAGCCAGCGCGGCGGTGTCGACCTCCCCGGTCAGCCGGAGGACAAGCGGGATGTTGTACGTTCCACCGTCCTCCATGCGGTTGAGGAACCACAGCCGCTGCTGGGCGAACGACAACGGGATGTCGTCAGCCCGGTTGTAGGTCCGCAGGGCCGGCCGGGCCTGTGCGGCGTCGGTGAGTTTCCGGGCGAGGGCCGCCGCGGTGGGGGCTTCGAACAGCGTACGGATCGGCAGTTCGACGTCCAGCGCCGTGCGGATCCGGGAGATCAGCCGGGTGGCCAGAAGTGAGTGCCCGCCCAGGTCGAAGAACGAATCCTCGGGACCGACCCGGTCCAGGCCGAGCACCTGTCCGAACAGCTCGCACAGGACCTGCTCCTGATGGGTGCGCGGGGCCTTGGCCGCGCTGTCGGCGGTGGTGCCCGCACCGGTCGGCGCGGGGAGCAGCTTGCGGTCGATCTTCCCGTTGGCGGTCAGCGGCAGGGCGTCGAGGACGACCAGGACCGCCGGGACCATGTAGTCGGGGAGCGAGTCGCGCAGCCAGGCCCGTACGGCTGCGGTGTCCACGCTGTCTTCACGCGCACTGCTCCTGCCGACGATGTACCCGGTCAGCCGCTTGTCGCCCGGCCGGTCCTCGCGGACCGTCGCCGCCGCCTGCACCACCGACGGGTGCGTGAGCAACGCGGCTTCGATCTCGCCCAGTTCGATGCGGAACCCGCGGATCTTGACCTGGTGGTCCACCCGGCCCGTGTAGTGCAACCGCCCTTCGGAATCCCAGGTGACGAGGTCGCCGGTGCGGTACATCCGCGACCCGGCCGGGCCGTACGGGTCGGGCAGGAAGCGGGTGGCCGTCAGGTCGGGCCGCCGCCAGTAGCCCCGGGCGACACCGGAACCGCCGATGTACAACTCCCCGGTGACTCCGGCCGGCACCGGGCACAGCGTCTGGTCGAGCACGTAAACCCGGGTGTTCGCCAGCGGTCCGCCGATCGGCGTTCCTGACCGGCCGTCCAGCTCGGCCGACGTGGACCAGATGGTGGTCTCGGTCGGCCCGTACACATTGGTGACGCTGCGGGCCACCGCGCACAGTGCCGCCGACAGGGGCTCGCTGACGGCTTCGCCGCCGACCAGCACCTGCAAGCCGCGCAGACTGCCGGGGTGTTCGGCGACCAGCGCCTGCCACAGGGTGGGCGTGGCCTGCATGATCGTGGCGTAGTGCCGCTCGATGAGCTGCGCCAGTGCCGCCGGGTCGCGCACGGTGTCCCGCTCGGCGACCACCAGTTCGGCCCCGGTGAGGAGGGGGACGAACAACTCCAGGTTGGCGATGTCGAACCCGAATGTCGTCACGGCGAGGAACAGGTCGTCGTAGTCGACGGCGAACCGCCGCACCATGTCGTCGAGCAGGTTCACGAGGCTGCCGTACGGAACGGCGACGCCCTTGGGCTTTCCGGTGGATCCTGAGGTGTAGATGACATAGGCGATGTTGTCGGGGGAGAGGGCGGCGGTGCGGTCCGCGTCGGTCAGCGGGGTGTCGGGGAATTCCGCGGCTATGTCAGCCCAGTCTTTGACTCCGTCGAGCAGCAGACACGGGGCGAAGTCCGCGAGGTCGAGCGACGCTGCGACGTCCCCCGTCGTCAGCACGAGCACCGGGGCCGCGTCCTCGACCATGTAGGCGATGCGGTCCGCCGGGTAGTCCGGGTCGATCGGCAGGTAGGCCGCGCCGGTCTTGCCGACGGCCAGCGCCGCTACGACCAGGTCGGCCGAGCGGGGCAGCGCGATCGCGACGATCCGTTCGGGGCCGGCGCCGGCCGCGAGCAGGCGTCGGGCCAGCCGGTTCGCCCTGCTGTGCAACTCCCCGTAGGTCAGGGTGACGTTCCCGCAGCGCACGGCGACGGTGTCCGGGGCGCGCTCGGCGACCTGTTCGAGCAGTGCGGGCAGATCGGTGGACGGCAGTTTGTGGCCGGTGGCGTTCCACCCCTCCAGGATGCGTTCGCGCTCGTCGGCCCCCAGGACCTCAAGCCGGGAGATCCGGCTGCCCGGGGCGGCGGTCGCGGCGTCGAGGAGGCGCACGAAGCGTTCCGCGAGCACGGTGGCCGTGGCCGCGTCGAACAGATCGATGCTGTGCACCACCAGGCCTTGCAATCCCCCGCTGGTGAGCTCCGTCAGTTCGACCGTGAGGTCGAACTTGGCTGTTCCGGTGGAGTACGGGACGGGCTGAACCTCGACACCCGGCAGCTCCAGGAGCATCCCGACGTTGTTGTGCAGCGTCAGCATGACCTGGAACAGCGGCTGCCGGGCCAGCGACCTGGCCGGGTTGAGAACCTCCACCAGGCGTTCGAACGGAATGTCCTGGTTCTCGAACGCGGCCAGGTCCACCGCCCTGACCCGGTTCAGGAGCTCCCCGAACTCCGGGTCGCCCGACGTGTCGGTGCGCAGCACCAGCGTGTTGATGAAGACACCGACGAGGTTGTCGAGCGACTCGTCGGTCCGACCGGCCACCGGGGTACCCAAGGGGATGTCCGTACCGGCCCCGTGCCGGGTGAGCAGAGCGGCAAGTGCCGCCTGAAGCACCATGAACACGCTCACCCCGGCGTCCCGGGCCAGCGCCTCGATCCGGGCGTGCAGCCCGGCGGGCACGGTGAAGGGCACAACCCCGCCGCGGTACGTCGACACCGCAGGCCGCGGTCGGTCCGTCGGCAGGTCCAACTGCTCGGGCACGCCCGCCAGGGCCGTCCGCCAGTAGTCGGTCTGCTGGGACGCGGGGCTCAGCGGGTCCTCCTCGTCGCCGAGGAGTTCGTGTTGCCACAGGGTGTAGTCGGCGTACTGGACCGGGAGCGGCGTCCACTCGGGCTCAGCGCCTGACTGCCGGGCCGTGTACGCGATCGCCAGATCGCTGCACAGCGGCGCCAGCGACCAGCCGTCGGCGGCGATGTGATGCACCGTCAGCGTCAGTACGTGCGCAAGGTACTCACCGTGCGCACCGGCGGCACCGCCAGGGCCACCAGAGGCAGCGGCGGCACCGGCGGCACTGCCGCCACCAGAGGCAGCAGGGCCACCAGCCCCGCCGGACTCACTGAACAACCGCACCCGCAAAGGCGCTTCCGTCGTCAGATCGAAACCGAGAGTGGCCTCCACCTCAGCGGCCACCTGCGCCAGCCCCGCGCCCACCTCCACCTGGATCAGCCCGGGAGCCTCAGCAACCGGCAGGACAACCTGCCGCGGCTGCCCGTCGGTCTCCGGGAAGACCGTCCGCAGGGCCTCGTGCCGGGCCGTCACATCAGCGACGGCCGACGTCAGTGCGGCGACGTCGAGATTGCCGTTCACGTGGAGGACAAGCGGGATATTGTACGTCCCGCCGTCCTCCATGCGGTTGAGGAACCACAGCCGCTGCTGCGCCGAGGAGAGGGGGACGAGTTCGGGCCGGTCGTACGGCCGGAGCGCCGGCCGGGCGTGCGCGGCACTGGGGAGTTCCCGGGCCAGAGTTGCCGGAGTGGGGGCTTCGAACAGCGTACGGATGGGCAGTTCGGCATCCAGCGCCGTGCGGATGCGCGACACCAGACGCGTGGCCAGGAGTGAGTGCCCGCCCAGGTCGAAGAACGAATCGTCGGGACCGACCGCGTCCAGGCCGAGGACTTCGGCGAACAGTGCGCACAGGACCTCTTCCTGCGCGGTGCGCGGGGCCCGGCCCGCTGCGACACCGGTCAAAGACGGTGCGGGCAGCGCCGCCCGGTCCAGCTTCTTGTTCGGGGTCAGCGGGAGCGCGTCGAGCACCACGACCGCCGACGGGACCATGTACTGCGGCAGCAGGTCGGCGACGTGCGTCCGGATTTCCGTACGCATATCGATGTTCTCGTCAGCACCCGACACGGCGACGGGAGCACCGTTGCCATCGGCACCCGACGCGATGACGACATATCCCACCAGGCGTTTGTCCCCCGGCCTGTCCTCGCGGACCGAGGCGGCGGCCTGCACCACCGAGGGGTGTGACAGCAGCGCCGACTCGATCTCGCCGAGCTCGACGCGGAACCCGCGGATCTTGACCTGCTGGTCGACGCGCCCCGCGTAGTGGAGCCGGCCTTCGGCGTCCCACCGGACGAGGTCGCCGGTGCGGTACATCCGTGCGCCGTCGGGACCGTACGGGTCGGGCAGGAAGCGTGTCGCGGTCAGCCCGGGGCGCATCCAGTAGCCCCGGGCCAGGCCCGCGCCGCCGATGTACAGCTCACCGGTCACCCCGGCGGACACCGGGCGCAGCGCATGGTCGAGCACGTAGACGCGGGTGTTCGCGAGCGGCCCGCCGATCGGCGCGGCACCGCCTGGCAGCAGCGGATCGCTGATCGTCGCGCAGACCGTCGTCTCGGTGGGGCCGTACGCGTTGAGCAGCGTCACCTGCCCGGACCAGCGCTCCACGAGCTCCGGCGGGCAGGCTTCGCCCGCCACGATCAATGTGAAGCCGGTGGGGAACACCATGTCGTCGGGGAACGCGGCCACGGCGGCGGGCGTGAGGCACACCATCGTGACGCGCTGCCGCTCGATCAAGGCGGCGAGCGGTCGGCCCGGGGCCCGGTCCGCGGCGTCGGCGAGCACCAGGGTGCCGCCGGCGAGCAGGACACCGTGGATCTCCCACGCTGCGGCGTCGAAGCTCAGCGACGCGAACTGCAGCAGCCGTGTGTCCACCGAGAACAGTCGGTCGCTGTGGTCGGCGGCGAGCGCCAGCACCCCGGACTGCGGCACGACAACGCCCTTGGGGCGGCCGGTCGATCCTGAGGTGTAGATGATGTACGCGGCGTCCTGCGGCGACAGCGGGCAGATCCGGTCGGCGTCCGTCAGGTCGTGCGCGGGCAGTGCGCTCAGGTCGTACTCGTCCAGGCAGAGTACGTCCGCCGGCGGCACGGTCAGCCGCACACCGAGACCGCTCATCGTGAGCACCGCGGTCGGCGGCGCGTCCGTGAGCATGTAGGCGATGCGGTCGGCGGGGTAGTCCGGGTCGACGGGCAGGTACGCCCCGCCGGCCTTCAGCACGGCGAGCACCGACACGATCATGTCGACCGTCCGGGGCAGCACCAGCGCCACAAAGTGGTCCGGGCCCACCCCGCGCGCGACCAGGTGCCGGGCGAGCTGGTTGGCGCGGGCGTTGAGTTCGGCGTACGTGACCTCTTCCTCGCCCAGGACCACCGCGACCGCCGTCGGACTGCCCGCCGCACGCGCTTCGAAGCCTTGAGCGAGCGTCCGCGACGGGAGGTCCCGGACGGCCCCGTTCCACTCCTCGACGATGCGGTGCAGTTCGTCGGCGGACAGCACGTCGAGCGCGGCGAGCCGGGGCTCGTCCTGCCGGAGTGCGGTGCGCAGAATCCGCACCAGCCGGTCCGCCAGCACCGCCGCCTCATCGGCGTCGAACACCTCCGTCCGGTGGTCGAGCCGCAGCCGCAACCGCGGCCCCGGCGTCGCCAGCAGGCTCAGCGGATAGTGCGTTGTGTCCGCCACCGTCATCCCGGTGACCCGCAGGCCCGTGCCGGTCTCCGGCAGTCCGTCGCCGTCAAGGCGGTAGTTCTCGAACACCATGACGGTGTCGAACAGTTCACCGAGTCCGGCCGCGTTCTGGATGCCGGCCAGACCCAGGTGCTGGTGCGGCAGCAACGCCGCCTGCTGTTCCTGGATCCGGGCGCACACCTCGCCCAGCGTCAGTGCGGGGTCCAGGTCCACCCGTACCGGCACCGTGTCGATGAACGAGCCGACCATCTCCTCCGCGCCCGGCAGCTCCGCCGGACGCCCGGCGACCGTCGCCCCGAACACAACGTCCCGCTGCCCGGTCAGCGTGCCGAGCAGCACCGCCCACGCACCCTGCACCACGGAATTGAGAGTCACGCCGCGGCTCCGGGCCCACCCGGCCAGCGCGGTCGTCTCCGCCTCGGTCAGCGAAGTGACGCACTGCTCCGGAACAGTCAACATATCGACCGTCGTACCGGCCGCCACCAGCGTCGGCTCGCTCAGCCCGGCCAGCGACTCCTGCCACGCGGCCGACGCACCCGCAACGTCGAGCCCGGCACGCCAGACCAGATAGTTCCGGTACGGGGCCACCGGCGGCACCTGAGCGGGGCCGCCCACCACCCGCGCCGCGTACAGCGCGAACAGGTCCCGCACCGCCAGCGGTGTCGACCAGCCGTCGGACACGATGTGATGGTTCGTCAGCACCAGTCGGTGGTGCCCGAGGCCGAGCCGCACCAGCGTCGCCCGCATCAGCGGCGGCCGCGCCGGGTCGAAACGCCGCACCCGGTCCTCGTCGAGGATGCGCAGGAGTTCCTCCGTACGCGATTCGTCGGCCAGACCGGACAGGTCGAACTCCCGCCAAGGCAGCTCCACCGCCCCGGGCAGCACCTGTAGCGGCTGACCCGCCGCGCTGTACCGGAACGCGGCGGCCAGGTTGGGGTGCAGCGTGAGCATGCCTTCGGCCGCCGCGCGCAGCGCGGACCGGTCCAGGTCACCCTCGAAGTCCACGGCCACCTGCACCGCGTACACATCCGGCCGGTCCGTGTCGTACAACGCGTGGAAGAGCATGCCCTCCTGCATCGGCGTCAGTGGAAGCACGTCGACCAGGCCCGGCACCTCCTGCTCAAGCACGTCGATCTCAGCCTGGGTCAGCTTTACGAGGGACAGGTCCGACGGGGTGTGCCCGCCGGCGCCCGGGGCGTCCAGGTGCGCGACGACCGCCTCAAGGGCCCGGAACCACGTCTCGGCGAGGTCCGCGGCGTCCGTCCCGGACACCGCGAGCCCGGCCCACGACCACGTGGCGACCAGGTGCGGCCCGTCCGCGCGGTCCTCTGTCAGGGCGTTGACCTCGATGAGGTAGGGCATCGGCATGCCCGCGTCGCCCGACTCGCCCAGCGCTTCGGCCTCCACGGCGATCGACCAGTCGACCGCTTCGGGGGTGCTGAACCGGCCCAGGTAGTTGAAGCCGATCTCCGGGCGGCCGAGCGCGGCCAGGCCGTCCCTGGTGTCCGGGTTGAGCGCGCTGAGCAGCCCGAACCCGAGTCCGTGGTCGGGCAGCCGCAACTGCTCCTTGACCTGCTTGAACGCCCGTCCGACGACAGGACCACCGGCGCAGACCTCGTCCCAGGCCACCGGGCCCGGGTCGAGCCGGACGGGGAACACCGAGGTGAACCAGCCGACCGTACGCGAAAGGTCCAAGTGCGCGGCCAACTGCTCGCGGCCGTGGCCTTCGAGGCCGAGCCGCACGCCGCCGAGGGGGTCCTGGCCGCGCCGCCTGCGCCAGTCGCCGACGGCGAGTGTGAGCGCGGTCAGCATCGCGTCGTTGACCCCGGCGTGGAACGCGGCCGGAGCGGTGGTCAGCAGTGCCCGGGTGGCCTCCGGGGGGAGGGTGAGGGTCAGCGATCCGGCGGTGCCCCGTACGTCCAGGGCCGGGTCCAGCGGCCGGTGCCCGACGGGTGCTTCGGCGTGGTCGAGAATGCCGGTCCACAGCGCGGCCTCGGCGACCCGGGCTTCCGTGCGGGAGTCCTGCGCGAGCAGGTCGGCCCAGATGCGGAAGGGTGTGCCGACCGGTGGCAGCGCGGGGCTCCGGCCGGCACGCACGGCCTCCCACGCGTCCTGGAGATCGGGCACGAGGATGCGCCAGGAGACTCCGTCGGCCGCCAGGTGATGCACCATCAGCAGGAGCCGGCCCGGCAGCTCACCGGCGTCGAACCACACCGCCTGGAGGACGGTGCCCGACTCCGGGTCGAGTCGCGCCTTCGCGGCGGCGGTCTGCTCGGTGACCGCGACCAGCAGGCTCTCGTCGTCGAGATCGCGGACGTCGACAACCTGGAGAAGGGATTCGGCACCACCCTGCGACCGCGCCCCGGTGACGAGCCGCCAAGCTCCGTCCTCCTCCACCGTCAGCCGCATCCGCAGCATGTCGTGGTGGTTGACGACCGCCCGCAGCGCCGCCGCGAGTCCGTCGCGCTCGACCGCCGCCGGAACCTGGAGCAGCATCGACTGGTTGAACCCGGCGACAGGCCCGCCGTTGTCCTTGAGCCAGTGCGTGATCGGGATGAGCCCGACCTCGCCGATCCCGGCGTCCGGCGCATCCACCACAACGCTCTCGGCCGTGGGCACACCGGCCATCGCCGCCAGCGCGGCCACGGTCTTGTACTTGAACACGTCCTGCGGAGTGAACAGCAGCCCCGCCTGCCGGGCCCGGCTCGCCAGCCCGATCGCGACGATGCTGTCCCCGCCGAGGCCGAAGAAAGATTTGTCGACGCCGACCGAAGGCAGCCCCAGGGACTGCGCGAACAAGGTGGCCAGCGTCTGCTCGGCGGGCGTGCGCGGGGCGAGCCCGGGGGTCGGCGCGGCGGACGGCGCCGGTGCGGGCAGCGCCTTGCGGTCCACCTTTCCGTTGGAGGTCAGCGGCAGGGTGTCGAGGATGACGACCACCGCGGGGACCATGTACTCGGGCAGCAGCGTCATGGTCTGCGCCCGGACGTACGGACCTTCGACACCACCGCTCACGTACGCGATCAGCCGCCGTTGCCCCGTCCCGTCGCTGTCCGCGGTGACGACCGCGTCCTCAACGCCGGGCAGCGTGCGCAGCACGGCCTCGATCTCGCCGAGTTCGATGCGGTGCCCGCGGATCTTGACCTGGTGGTCGCGGCGCTGGAGGAACTCCAGCTGCCCGTCCGGGTGCAGGCGCACGAGGTCGCCCGTGCGGTACAGGAGCGTGCCGGGCGGGCCGAACGGGTCGGCGGTGAACGTGGTTGCCGTGCGCGCGGGGTCGCGCAGGTAGCCGCGTCCGACGCCGGTACCGGCGACGTACAGCTCACCGGTGGTCCCGACGGGGACTGGGTTGAGGGTGTCGTCCAGGACGTACAACCGGGTGTTGCGCACAGCGGTGCCGATCGGCACCACGGCGTTCCCGGTGAGCGGTTGGTCGAGCAGCGCGTGCGTCACATCGTCGGAGCATTCAGTGGGCCCGTACGCGTTGATCATCGGGATGCCCGGGTGGCGGGCGAGCCAACGTGTCACCAGGTCGGGCGCGACGGCCTCGCCGGTCACCACCAGGTGCCGCAGCCGGGTGAGCGCCGGCACGGACGCGGAGAGCACCGTGCGCAGCCCCGGAGTGTCGGCGTGGGGCCCGCCGTCGATGGTGTCCCAGGCGTCGAGGGTCGCGCGCAGCAGCGACGGGACGACCTCGAGCACGGTGACGTTCTCATCCTGCGTGGTGCCGAACAGGATGTCCGGGTCGGCGGCCGTTTCGTGCCCGACCACGCGCGTGTGCCCGCCCGCGACCAGCGCGGTGAGCATCTGCCAGACGGAGATGTCGAACGTGACGGGTGCGTTGTGGACGATGGTGTCGGCGTCCGTGACCTTCAGGTCGTCGATCTTCGCCTGGAGGTGGTTGTGCATACCCCGCCGGTGCACCATCGCGCCCTTGGGCTTTCCGGTCGAGCCCGACGTGAAGATGACATAGGCCAGATCAAGATCATGACCTGGTACGGAGTTCCAACTGCCGGGCCCGTCCTCGTCCTCGTCCAGGACAACAATGCGCACGTCCGTGCCGGCCGCCAGTTCGACAGCGTCCTCGTAGTGCTCGGCGTCGGTGATGAGCACCCGCGCCCCGGAGTCGGCCAGCAGACCGGCCGAACGACTGTGCGGCGCACGGGTGTCCAGCGGCAGCCAGGCCGCTCCCGAGCCGAGCACACCGAGCACGGCGGTGACAAAACCGGTGCCCGGGTGCGCGTGGACCCCCACCAGATCATCCGGACCCGTGCCTGCGAGCACGAGGCGCCGGGAGAGCGCCGCCGCACGCGAGGCGAGCCGCAGATAGCCCAGCGACCCGTGGTCGTCAGTGACCGCACACCTGCCCGGATCGGCCAGCGCCGTCGCCCGCACACGCTCGACGACACCGGTCAGCACCTCCGGCGCGGCAGTGTCGTTCCACTGCGCCAGCTGACCGTTCTCACCGGCCGTCAGCACACCCAGCCGGGCCAGCGGGACCTCCGGGTCCAACGCCGAAAACGCGTCGAGGAACGCCAGGAAACGCACCCGGTGCGCATCAAGGACGTCCTGGTCGTACAATTCCGGGTTCGCGTCGAAGTGCACCCCCAGCCCGCTGTCCTCCGCCGCGAACACGATGATCTGCAGATCGTCGACCGGGCCGGTCGACAGGTTGTGCAACGTCGCCGTGCACGGGCCCAGCTCCAGCACCGGGTTTGTCGTCAGCACGTTCACCGAAGGACCGAACGGCCGCGGGTCACCGCTCAGACCGATGTCCTTGCGCACCTTCTCCCCGCGGTACTCCTGGTGCTTCAACGTCAGCCCGACCTCCCGCCCCACCTGCCGCAGCAGCTCAGGGCGTGTCGTCCCGGGCGCGATGTGCAGCGGCAGCGGCAGGAAGTCCGCCCGCATCCCCGGCACCGTGCGGCCCACCGGGCCCCGGCGGGCCGGCACCGGAAGCGTCAGCAGGACATCCCGCGTCCCCGTCAGCCGGTGGGTGTACGCGGCCACCGCCCCGATGAACAGCATCGGCCAGGTCGTCCGCGCCTCCCACGCCGCGGACTGCAACCGCTGCTGCAACGCCGGGGGGACGGTCGCGCTGCTGCGCAGCAGCCCACGCGCCGGCGCGAAGGGCCGGTCCGACAGCGTCGAAGGCTCCGCGGCCCCACCGGACCGCCCGGCGAAGCGCTCGATCCAGAACTCCCGGCTCTTCTCCTGCGCCTGGGTGTCGTACCGCGCCTCTTCGTCGTCGATCAGGTCCCGCAGCGGCGGCAGCCGGTCACCGTCGACCTCCGCCGCCGACGGGCCCGCGCCGTGCACGGCGTACAGCTCCGACAACCGGCGGTGGAAGATCGTCCGGCTGAACCCGTCGAGCACGATGTGGTGCGCGCGCAGGGACAAGAACCAGTGCCCGTCCGCCAGTTCGAGCAGGTTGAACTCGAACAGCGGTGCCCGGGACAGGTCGAACGGCCTGCTGAGTTGCTCCCGCATCCAGGCCCCGGCGCTGTCCTCGGGGTGCTGCGTACCGCGGAAGTCATGCCGGGCCAGCGGCCAGTCGAGGCACAGCTCGATGACCTGGCGGGGGTCCTCCGCGTCGTCGGTCGCGGTGAACTCGGGAAAGCTGACGCGGAAGCATTCCATCTCGTCGACCGTGCGCCGCAGCGCGGTCTCAAGCCGGTCAAGGTCCAGCGGGCCGCGGATGTCGAAGTAGTCGGCCATGTTGAACACCGGATTGTCCGGGTCCATCTTCCCGCCGACCCACATCCGCGCCTGCGCGGCGGTCAACGGCAGAACTGTCTCAAGGCGGCCGGTTCTCGACCGCTTGGTTCCGGGTGAATCACCCATAGTGAACGCACCTCCACAACAATTGCGGCGACGCACCCGCGGGGCGTTCAGCCGACTGGTCGGACGAATGGTTTACGAGGGGTTGGGGGAAGCCTCAGAGCCGGATACGTCCGACGAGGATCTGCGCTGCGTCAGCCGCCGCAACCGAGCCTGAAGGCGACGCACCGGACGAAACCGGGCTCGGCCCGACCGGCTGCGCCCCGGCAGGGCCCACAGCCGGTCCGGCCGCTGAACCGACCGACGCCGTACGGTTCAGCCCCTGTGCCGGGATCGGCAGCACCGGGGTCGCCGTCGGACCCGGTACGGGGCCCTCGCCGAGCACCCCGGCCCCGTAGATGTCCCTGACCCAGTTCTCCTGGTAGATCGTGTCGAGGTACCGCTCCCCGAGGTCGGGGGAGATGGTGACCGCCGTCCGCCGCGTCGGCACGGGGTGGTCGGTGAGCCAGGACAGCGCGCCGGCGACGACAGTCCCGGTCGAGCCGCCGAACAGGAAGCCCCGGTTGGCCAGCCGGTGGCAGGTGCGCACGGCTTCGGCCTCGGAGATGTGCATGACCTCGTCCACGTAGGTCTCGTCCAGTTGTGCGGGCCTTACGCCGCTGCCCAGGCCCGGGATCATCCGGGTGCCGGCGGGGCCGCCGAAGCTGACCGAGCCGATGCTGTCGACCGCCACGATCTTCACGTCGGGCCGGGTGTCCCGGAAGTACCGGGCACAGCCCATCAGCGTTCCGGTGGTTCCGGCGCCGACGAACAGGATGTCGAGGTCGGGGAACTGCTTGGCGATGGCCGGACCGGTGGTCCGGTAGTGGGCCATCCAATTGTTCGGGTTGCTGTACTGGTTGAGCCACACGTGCCGGTCGTCCAGCGCGCACATGTCGCGCAGGAAGTTGAGCCGGGCGCCGAGCAGTCCGCCCTCGGCGTCGGGTTCGGTGACCACGTGCACCTGGCTGCCGAAGGTCTCCATGAGCTGACGGGTCGCCAGATTGCAGCGGGAGTCGGTCACGCACAGGAACCGGTAGCCCTTGTTCGCCGCGATCACGCTCAGTGCGACGCCCAGGTTGCCGGACGAGGATTCGATCAGGATGGAGTCGGGGGAGAGCAGTCCGCCGCGTTCGGCGGCCTCCACCATTTCGGTGGCGGCCTTGATCTTGATGGAGCCGGCGAAGTTGAACCCCTCACATTTGAGGAAGAGCCGCTCCCCGAACACCGGCCGCAGGTCGATGTACAGATCTTCGACGTTGAATTCGTGGGGTCTGGAGATCACCGGCATCCGCCGCGCACCTCCCGCTCCGTTCGGGTGTGCACGGGGCCTACCGCTGACCGTAGCGGTGCAGATCGTGGAAGAACCCGTCGACGACCGCGAGCCCGCCGTCCGCCCGCACCCGGTCGTACACGAACTGCCCGACGGCCAGGTCGAGCACGCCCAGGCCGAACGGTGAGAAGACCACCGGCTTGTCCGGCGGGACGCTGACCGCTCCGGTCAGCACGTCGTACAGCGTTCCGGCGATGAAGTCCCGGTTCCCGGTGAGCTGTTCGGCCAGGTGCGGGGAGGTCTGCGCCTTCAGACAGTGCTCGACATCGTCCACGATGTTGACCGCGTCGAGCAGGATCTCCGGCGCGAGGTCGCGCAGGGACACGTGCAGCACCACCGGGTTGTGGGCGAACCAGGCCGGGTCCGTGACATGCGGTTCGCCCGCGACGGTGGCGAAGACGATCAGGTCCGACGAGCGGATCAGCGACTCGGCGCTGTCATGCACCGTGATGGTGCCGGGCTCACCGGAGCCGTCGGCTCCGGACCGTTCCAGATAGGAGCCGAAGCCCGCCATGTGCTGCGTCGACAGGTCGTGCACGCCGACCTCGTCGAAGGACCACCCCGTGCCGACCAGGTGGGTATGGATGTAACGGGCGATCAGGCCGGTGCCGATGAAACCGATCCGGGTGGGCCGCCCGCGGTCCCGGGTCAGCACGTCGGCGGCCAGTGCCGCCGACGATGCCGTGCGGGTCGCACTGATGATGGACGATTCCAGGCAGGCGTACGGATAACCGGTGTCCGGGTTGTTCAGGATCAGCACCGCTGACGCGCGGGGCAGCCCGGAGGCCACGTTCCCCGGAAAACTGGAGATCCACTTCAGTCCGTCGACCCGCAGGCCGCCGTCCGCCGGCCCCCCGAGGGAGGCCGGCAGCGCGATGATCCGCGAGTCGGGCCGGTCGGGGAAGCGCAGGAAGTACGACGGCGGGTTGACCGTGCGCTCCTCGCCGTGCAGCCGGTAGGCCGTCTGGACGAGGTCGGCGAGCTGCTTCTCGCGGCCGGCCAGGGCCTGGTCGACCTGGTGGCCGGGGATGACGGCGAAGGTGGTGTTGTGGGGATGTGGCATGGAGAGGTCCTCTGCCTGGAGGGAACGGGGAGACGGTCAGGACCACGTGGCGTTGTTCGGTGCGACGGTCGGCGGGGCAGTCGAGGGCGTGCTGGGCGCGGAGGCCGGTGCGCCGGGGGTGCTGCCCTCCGCCGAAGCGGACGGGGCGAGCGCGACTATGCCCGCAAAGCCGAGCGAAACAGCGGCGATGGAAAGGGCGGCGGTGCGGAGAATTCCGGTGTTCTGCGACATGGCAAGGAAACCCTTCGGGTCATGGAAACTAACGGAAGTGCACTGAAGTGCGCGGAGGTGCACGCAAGTTCACGGAATCTCGTGGAAGTTCATGGAACTTAATGAAACTTCATCGAAAACCGGAATGATCCCCAGTCGCTTCGCCCGGTGAATTTCGTTTAATCCAACCGGCGTGGCCTGGTGAATATGATTCTGGCCGTGCCGGTGGACCCGTGTCAGCAATCCGGAGTGTCAGCCTCTTGCCCTGGCAGCAGCTTGTCACCTTCATGCCCGTAACCCAGGAGGAACCGGTCGGCGAGCACTGGGACCAGGCCGGCCCCGCAGAAGTCCACCGACCAGCCGGTCAGTTCGATTGTGGCGGCCAGTACCCGCCGGCACAGTCGGTACATCGCAGTCTCGGCGGCGTCCAGAGTCGGCTGGCTGGCGAAGAAGACCAGATCAGCCCGGTCTTCAGCAATGTGGACATAGGTGTGTTCGAGCCCGTCAGGCGATTCGGCGCAGTCGAGGACGCGACGGTGCAGGAAGCTGCCATCAACGGAGCGGGGGCCTGGCGTCAGCCGCGCCTTGACGAGGTACATGCGCTGTCCTCACTGGTTGGCGGGATCTGCGTGGGATTTGTGCGGGACATTGCCGGGTAAATAGGGACAACCATGGCGTGTGTAAAGGATTGTTTTTGGCCGTCTGGACCATATGCATAAGCATGGTCCGATTGTGAGAAAAGGATTCTGGAACAACGATTTGTAGTGATTAGTCCGGCTGGCCGCCACCCGTCCACGTGACGAGGCGTGCTCTGAAGCCCTAGTGACAACTTTTGGAAATGCCACCTAAGATCAGTGAGCACCCGGTTACAGGTGCGCATCTCCCAAAGGACGTTCCATGCTGCAAGCCCTTGGCCTGAGTCAGGACTCCGAAGCTCTGTACCAACGGATTCTCCAGAACCCGCAGGCGGACACGGATCAGCTGGCCGGGCTCCTCGACTGGCCTGCGGCACGTGTCCGGCAAGTACTGGACGAGCTCGCCGTGCTGTCCCTGGTCCAGGCGTCCGTGGCAGGTTCCACCGGAGTCCGGTTGATCAATCCCCAGGTCGCCATGGCGAATCTGGAATCACAGATGCTCAAACGCCAGGAGGAAATGGCGACGGCCCGCCTGGCCATGGCCCACATGGTCGCGGCGCACGACGACATCTACCAGGCCCAGCGTTACCCGGATGTTGAAGAGACCATCGGCCTTGACGCCTGCCGGGCTCGGATCAGTGATATCTCGTACAACTGCGAAACCGAGCTGATGGCTTTTGTGCCGGACGCGGCGCAGTCGCCTGAAGCACGGCAGTCCAGCCGTCCGCTGGACGAATACCTGTTGAACCGCGGGGTCCGGATGCGCACTATCTATCTGGACAGTGTCGTCAACGACAGTCCCACCCTGTCCTACGTGCGCTGGCTGGTCGACTGCGGAGCACAGATCCGCAGCGCGCCCACGCTGCCGTTGCGGATGCTCATCTTCGACCGGAAGATCGCGATTGTGCCGACCGACACCGAACACAGCGGAGCCGGCGCCCTGGTCCTGCGCGGGTCCGGCCTCATCTCGGCCCTCTGCGCGCTCTTCGAACAGACTTGGGAGAACTCGGCCCTGCTCGGCGCCGAGCGAAAACGTGACGACTCGGGACTGACCGGCCACGAGCGAACGGTTCTGCGGCTGCTGGCCGAAGGGCACACCGACGAAGTCCTGGCACGCAAGATGAGCGTGTCCATCCGGACCGTCCGACGGGTCATCGCCACGCTGATGACGCGACTCGACGCGAAGAGCAGATTCCAAGCGGGCATCCGGGCCAACGAACTCGGCTGGATGTGAAGCCCCGCCTGCTGCGGGGGAAACTGAAGATGAGAAAGAACCAGCCGGTACGGTCCTAGCGGACCGTACCGGCTTCGTCGTGTACCGGCGGGAGCCCATGGTCCTAGCCGACCTGCGCCTTGCGGTAGGCACGGGTGCACAGCGGCACGATGATCACCAGCAGCACGGCCAGGCTCGACCACGCGACCGCGTCGGCGTGCCGGACGGCAAACCCGGCGTCCGCGCTGACAGTTCCGCCATTGCCCCACAGCGAGCGGCAACTGGCCGAGACCGAACTGGCGGGGTTCCATTCGGCGACCGTCCGCAGCCAGGTGGGAAGACCTTGGAGCGGCAGGAACGCGCTGGAGACGAATGAGAACAGCACCAGCGCGAGGGACGCGACACCGTTGATCGCCTCCGGATTGCGCATCGTCAGACCGACAAGCACGCCGATCCACATCATCACGTACGAGAACGCGAGCATCAGGGCGAAACCGGCGAGTGCCGACAGGAAACCGCCGTGGATCCGCCAGCCGACGAGGACGCCGATGGATCCGACTGCGGCCATGCCGATCGCGGCGGTGGCCAGGTCCGCGATGGTGTGTCCGACGAGGATGGCCGGCCGGGCCATGGGCAGTGACCGGAACCGGTCGGTCAGTCCTTTGCTGAGATCGGACGACACCCCGAGGGCGGTGATGCCCACGCACGACAGCCCGACCTGGACGAACACGCCGGCCATGACGTATTCGCGGTAGTCCGCGCCGCCTTCGATAGTGATCGCGCTGGCGAACAGATAGCCGAGCACCACCACCATCGTCACCGGGGTGAGGGTGACACCGATGATCTTTTCGGGGGTGCGCTTCAGATGGAGGACATGCCGCCCGATCAGGACGTTCACATCGCTCAGGAAACCGAGCAACGCTCCGGGAGCCCGCTCCGCACCGACAACCGCGCTCATGCGGCCTCCTCCAACTGCGCTGCGGGCTGTCCGGTCGGCTGCCCGGTCAGGTGGAAGAAGACATCGTCAAGAGAAGGACGGCGTACGGCGAACTCGACCACATCGATTCCCGCCGCCTCCAGAGCACCCGAGGCGGCGGTGACCGTGCCGAGTCCCGCGGGCAGTGGAATACGGACACCGCGCCCGTCGGGGTCGACGGTCGGCGGGTCCGCGCAGACCCGCCCGAGCGCGGCGACGGCCGCTGCCGTCTGCTCCGCCCGGTCGACCGTCACCTGGAGCCACTCCTGGCCGACCTTGCGCTTCAGCTCGTCCGACGTGCCCTCCGCGATGACCTGGCCTTTGTCGATGACGACCACCCGGTCGGCCAGGACGTCGGCTTCCTCGAGGTACTGCGTCGTCAGCAGAACCGTCACCCCGGCGGCGACCTGCTCCCGGACGACCTGCCACAGGAGTTGCCGGCTGGTCGGGTCGAGCCCGGTCGTCGGTTCGTCCAGGAACAGCACCCGCGGCTCACCGATGATGCTGCTGGCCAGGTCGAGACGGCGGCGCATGCCACCGGAATAGGTGCCGACCGTGCGGTCGGCGGCATCCGACAGGTCGAACAGGTCAAGCAGTTCGGCGGCCCGCGCCTTCGCCCGCTTGCGGCCCAGGTGCAGCAACCGGCCGAGCAGGACCAGGTTCTCCCGGCCTGTCAGCAGTTCGTCGACCGCCGCGTACTGGCCCGTCAGCCCGATTCGCCGCCGCACTTCGCGGGGATCGCGGGCGATATCGATGCCCGCCACTTTCACCAGACCGCCGGACGGTTCAAGAAGCGTTGTGAGGATGCGCACCGTGGTGGTCTTGCCCGCCCCGTTGGGGCCGAGGACGCCCAGAACACTTCCGTACGGGACCTCAAGGTCGATGCCGCGCAGCGCCTCGTGCTTTCCGTAGCGTTTCGTCAGGCCCTCGACCTGTATCGCCTGTTCCATGACTTCCCTCCTTTCGTTTTCTCTTCCGTTGGCTTTCTGCCGTCGGGCCGGTTTTGTCCAAAGATTTTGTTCGAACAAAACCTGATACCGGGCAGGGGGATATGTTGGGAGTGTTCTGGGAATTTCCCGCAGGGAAACAGAAGTTCTCCGTGGCCGCCACCTCTGGCCGGCCGGTCGCTTCTCAGGCAACAGTCACGTTAGCGGCCTGTGACCTGCAAGAACACTGCTTTGACTGTCAACAGGAGGCCATGGCAGGAAGGTGACACGGGTGCCCGCCCCGACGGTTTGCGCCTGCGGGAAAGCAATATCAGAGGAATCGGCCAACCGTCTTGCATTCCGTACGGACTTCATGGTGGAGTGGCCGGGACCGGGAAGTCCCAACACTCCGGTCAGATTCCCGCACCGCAGGGCGGGTTCAAGTGCCACCTACAGCAGAGTTCACTTCTCAGGCTCCCTCCGACCTTCGGGAGCCCCGCACATGTCACAGCGTCCGTCCAACCCACGCGTCCCCGCCGCCAACACCCGCCACAAGCCCCGCCGCAACGGCCTCGCCGCCGCCATCGGCGGCTGGAGCACCCGCCACCGCAAGACCGCGATCATCGGCTGGCTGCTCTTTGTCGTCCTCGCCTCGGTGATCGGCGGCATGGCCGGCCAGGTGTCCATGACCGACGCGGAGTACGGCACCGGCGAGTCCGCCCGGGCCGAACAACTCCTCATCGACGCTGGCATCAAGGCCCCGGCCGACGAACTGGTCCTCGTCCACAGTGGCGAACTCACCGCTGACGCGGCCGAGTTCAAGGCCGCCGTCGAGGCCGTCCGTACGGCCGTCAACGGTTCGGGCAACGCCCAGAACGTCAACGACCCGTACGCCGAGAACCTCATCTCCACCGACAAGCACGACGTGCTCGTCCGCTTCCAGATCACCGGCGACCCTGACACAGCGTCAGACCGGGTCGAAAAGGTCCAGAAGGCCGTCAAGGAAGCCGGAAAGGCCAACCCGCAGGTGACGCTCGGCCAGTACGGCCAGGCCAGCGCGGGCAAGGGCATCGACGACAGCCTCGGTACGGACTTCGCCCGCGCGGAGTGGACCGCCGTCCCCCTGGCCCTGGGCATCCTGCTCGTCGCGTTCGGCGCGCTCGTCGCCGCGGTCCTCCCCGTCGCACTCGCTCTTACCGCGTGCCTCGCGGGCATGGGTCTGCTCGCTCTGACCAGCCACGTTGTCCACGCGGACACCATGACGATGTCCGTCATGATGCTCATGGGCCTGGCCGTCGGCGTCGACTACTGCCTCTTCTACCTCAAGCGTGAGCGCGAGGAGCGTGCCAAGGGACACGACGCCGCGACCGCACTGGAGATCGCCGCCGCGACCTCGGGGCGCTCCGTACTCGTCTCCGCCCTGACCGTCGTCGTGTCGATGGCCGGCATGTTCCTGTCCGGCATGACCATCTTCGCCGGGTTCGCGATCGCCACCATCCTGGTGGTCCTGATCGCCGCCGCCGGGTCCATGACCGTCCTGCCCGCCGTGATGTCGAAGCTCGGCGACAAGGCGCACGCCGGACGCATCCCGTTCCTGGCCCGCCGCCAGGGCGGCGAGTCCCGCGCCTGGGGAGCGGTCGTCGGTAAGGTGCTGGCCCGCCCCGCCCTGTCCGCGGTGATCTCCGCCGGAGTGTTGCTGCTCCTGGCGGCTCCCGCGCTCGGCATGCACACCGAGAAGCTGCCGCTGGACAAACTGCTGCCCGCCGACACCGCGCTGGTGAAGACGTCCCAGCAGATCGCCAAGGCGTTCCCGGGAACCCCCGGGCCGGCCGAGGTCGTCCTGCGCACCCCCAACGTCTCTTCCCCGCAGGTCCAGCAGGCTGTGGCCGCGTTCAAGGACGCGGCCCTGAAGACCGGCCAGGTCGGCGCGATCGAAGTGACCGCGATCCCGGAGAAGAACATCGTCCGGATCAGCGTCCCGCTGAACGGCGACGGCTCGAACAAGGAATCCCGCAACGCGCTGGACACCCTCCGCAGCAAGGTCATCCCGCAGACGCTCGACGCACTGCCCGACAGCAAGGTCGCCGTACGCGGAGACCTGGCCACGTCGGTCGACTACAACAAGCAGCTCAGCGACAGCATCATCCCGGTGTTCGCCTTTGTCACGGTGGTCACGTTCCTGCTGATGCTGGTCAGCTTCCGCTCCCTGACGATCGCCGGAACGTCGATCCTGCTCAACCTGCTGTCCGTCGCCGCCACGTACGGCGTCATGACCGCTGTCTTCCAGCACGGCTGGGGGGCCGGACTCGTCGGCACCACCGCACCCGGCGCCATCGAATCGTGGATGCCGCTGTTCATCTTCACCGTGCTGTTCGGCCTGTCGATGGACTACCACGTGTTCGTCGTCTCCCGGATCGCCGAAGCCCGCGACCGGGGCCTGACCACCAAGGACGCCGTCGCCCACGGCATCCGCTCGACCGCCGGGGTCGTCACCAGCGCCGCCGTCATCATGGTCGCCGTGTTCGCGGTCTTCGGCACCCTGTCCATGCAGGACTTCAAGCAGCTCGGCGTCGGCCTGGCCGTGGCCGTCCTGCTCGACGCCACCATCGTCCGCGCGGTGCTGCTGCCCTCGGTGATGGCACTGCTCGGCGAGCGCAACTGGTACCTGCCGCGCTGGCTGGGCTGGCTGCCGAAGATGTCCCACGGCGAGGAGCCGGTGCCCGCGCCGCCGGCCGCGCCGGTCTACCAGGAGAACGTGCACACGGGCTGATCTTTACGGCTCACCGCTCACCTTTTACAACCCACGGCCCACGACCCACGGTTTACGGCCCACGGTTTACGACACAAGGCCCGGTGCGGGAAGAGAATTCTTCCCGCACCGGGCCTTGTGCCGTAGTTCTGGATCAGGCGGCCGCGAGTTCCTTGACCGCGGCCGTGGCCGCGTTCTTCTTGATGGACTCGATCCCGTTCATGCAGGCGGACTTCGATTCGTACGCTTCGCCGACCGCGATGATCTGGCCGTTCCCGGCCTTGAGGCGGAACCGGTACTTCCCGGCCTTGTCGGTGTAGACCTCGAACGCTGCTGCCATGGAGCCCACCTCAATCAGTAGATTCAGACCTATTAGCACGTTATGCGCTCCCTTGGGAGTCGGCATCCCGGACCGCGCGTCACGCGTCCGTCCAGGGCGGTCCCGGGAGGGGCCGGGGCAGGCAAGCGGTGGAACCGTGCTGGTCAGCCGGGTGGTTTTATACCGTTTAGTGTGCCGTTGCCTGATTGTCAGCCGGTGCGTTGCGATGCTCGCTGACCGGGGACGCATCAGAGCGCCGGGACACCGACCCTGCCGGTACGTCGTGGAGGACCGCCTATGACCAACCAGACCGCCGTCGACTTCCTGCTCCGCCCGGCCCCCGGCACCACACTGCTGCGCGCGGCCCGCCTGGTCACTGAGGTCCTCGCCCCGGGCCAGTTGGTGATGGTCGTCCCGCTCGCCGTGGGCTGGCACGCCACCGGGAGCCTGACCGGAGTCGGCTGGGGTCTGTTCGCCACCTTCTTCTGCAGCGTCCTCCCGTACGCCTTCGTCCTCTGGGGCGTCCGGCAAGGCCACTGGACCGACCGGCACATCAAGGTCCGCAGCCAGCGGAAGTTCCCCCTGCTGGTCACCCTGGCCAGCGCCACCGTCGGCATCGTTCTGCTGGTGATCCTCCCGGGGGCTCCCCGGCAGTTGCTGATCCTGGTGGTCACGATGCTCGGCGGCCTGGCCGTGACGCTCGCCGTGACCAAATGGTGGAAGGTCTCCGTGCACACCGCCGTGGTCTCGGGCGTGGCCACAATCGTGATTCTGACGTACGGATTTCTCCTGGTCGCCGTCTTCATCGTGGGTCTGACCGCCTGGTCCCGGGTGGTCCTCCGGGACCACACGCCGGCCCAGACCATCGCCGGAGCACTACTCGGCGCGGCTACGGCTGCGGTGTACTTCACGCTGGTGAACTGAGACCAAGGTCGACTCCGCTGTTCATCCAGCGCTTCGTGAAACTCCCCAGCCGCACGCACGTGATCCACGGATGCTGAACGCCGGAACCCGACACCCACCACCCGTGGACCGCGTGTACTCCAGTGAACCAACGGCCGTCCAGCAGCCGTGGATCACAAAACCGCACGACTCAGCCCGCAGCCTCCTCGTGGATCTCCGCCCGCGCCGTCTCCGCCTGCTCCTGCACCGTGGCCAGCACCGACGGCGGCACATCCTTGTCGCGGAACGTCTCCACCATCTTGTCGAGCACCGCGTCCGCCTGCGCGAGGTCACCCTCCTGGCCGTGCGCGCGGGCCAGCCGCCGCATGGTCTTGTTCAGCGTGATGTCGTCCACCAGGCCCGGACCGGCCGAGGCGTCAGCGGTCGACGCCTTGACCACCGCGTCCAACTGCTCGATGCTCTGCTTGGTGTCGGCGGGCCTGACCCGCACGCCGCCGCGCCCCAGCGTCAGGAAGTTCCGTCCGGCGTTGGTGCCCTTGACCATGTGGGCGTACACCGCCAGCGGGTGCGCGCCGTAGTCGTCGAGCACCGCGTCGAGGGCGTCGTTCCCCTCGTTGAGCTGCGGCGCGTCCGAGCCGAGGAACGCCAGGAGCGTGCCCTGCTGATCGCCCATCAGCAACTCGCCGACCGCCTCGTCGGCGGCCTCAAGCGGGTGCCGTACCCGCAGCGGCTGCTCGGCGGACACCACCCGCGAACCGTCGGGGGCCTGGTAGACGGCGCGCAGCTTGTACGCGCCGGGCTGCCCGAAGGTCAGACCGTCCGCCCCGTACCCGAGGTAGGCGCTCCCGTACAGCGCCGGGTCGGCGGCGGTCAGCCGCACCCGCCGGTCCGCGTCGGAGCAGGTCCGGGTGAGGGGCCGCCAGATGCGCGTGTCACCGGACGGGTCGGTGATTGCGATCAGCAGGTTCTCGCCCTTCGGGCTCAGATTGGGAATGACCTCGACTTCGGGCCGGGTTCCGTCGAGCGCCAACTTAAGTTCGGCGACCACGGGTTCCCCGTACGCGAAGGTCTTTCGCCCGGTGAGCGTCAACCGCAGGCCCGACTCGTCGACGAGCGGTGCGGCCAGGGCGTCGAGGGTCCGGTCGGCGGCGCCGTTGATGAAGTCCTGCCCGCCCATGATGATGTCGCGGTAGAAGCCGTGCCGCAGGTGGCGGACCTCGTCATCGGTGAAGCGGTACGTGAAGTCAGCCCAGTAGGCGGCCTCGCCCCTACCGTTGGGGCCGACGTACTTCCAGTCGTAGTTCATCCACGACAGGTCGCCGAACCCGTTGTTCGGCCCGAGGGGCTGGGGCGGGACCGCGAGCCCCTTGTCCCACGAGTGCAGCAGGTTGAAGGCGTGGCCCAACTCGTGGACGTACGTGCGCAGTTCGCGACGCGTCCCGGCCCGGCCGCCGAGCACCTGCTCGGTGTAGAAGACCGTCATTCCCTGCCGCTGGAGTCCCTCCAGGTCGAACATGACCCCCAGGACGCCGTCTTCGACGTAACGGGTGCTGACGAACGTCCACACCTTCCACTGCGGCGCGTCGCGGTAGCCGCTGAAGTTTCCGACCATCGCCGCGTGCAGTTCGGCCTCGGACCAGCGCAGATCGGCTCCGGCTTCGGCGACGGACACCACGTTGACCGTGCCGGAGGTCCGCAGTTCGATGCCCGCGTCCGCGTAGGCGCCGGCCACCGTCAGGTCCCGTACGGGAACACCCGGCGGCCGGGGGTTCGAGCCGGTGTCGTAGTGCCCGAAGGGAACGGTGCCTTCCATCGTGTCGACTTCCCAGTCGACCGTACGGAGGTACGGGGAGTCATAGTCACACGCGAAGTCCTGCTGCACGGTCCCGTCCGCGTTCGCCAGCGTCAACGTCGCCGTGCCGCCAGGGAGGCCCGCGGAGAGCCGGTCGACGGACACCGTCACGTACGGCGTGGCGAACTCGTTCGCGAACACCCCGACGCCGCTCGCGGTGACCCGCTCCACCCCCGAGGTGGTGGACGGGGTCTTGAGGATGAACGAGTTGCTGTACACCGTCGTCCCACCGGCGATGCCGAACAGGTCCGCGCTGACGGTGCCCAGTGACCGCGCACCGTCGAGGTCGAGCCGCAACTCGACCTGGGTGTCGCCCGAAATGCCGGTGTAGCGACCGCTGACCGGCCGGTAAGGCGTCGTGTACGGGGCGGGTACCGCCGCCAGACCAGGGGAGACGTCCGTGAGCAGACCGGTCGTCTCCGGTCCGTTGGTCCACTGGAACGACATCGCCGACTGCCCGCGGATGAACAGGGTGCGCTGCGCGGACGGGTCCGGGTCGATCATGACCGCATGGTCGAAGTTCCGGTCGAAGTCGGCCGGGAGCTTCCGCCACCCGGCTTCCGGCAGGCCACTGATCAGGCCTTCGTACGTGATTCCCGCATCCCAGTCGAGCAGCAGGGCACGGTCACCCTTGAACAGGAGCGTGCGCCACGAACCGGTGGGCGAGTTGCGCAGCTGGAGCGCGCAGTCGACGTCGGTACGGTACGCGACCGGCAGCAGCGGGCCGAACTCCGGCAGCCCGGTGACGACACCCTGGTGCACCGCGCCGCGGTCCCAGTCCCACCACAGGTACTGGTCACCCGCGAAGAACACCGTCTGGTGCGACCCGTCGGCGGGCAGCAACTGCATCGCGCCGTCGGCGGTCGCGGCGAAGGGGCACGGAACGGCCGGCCGGTTCCCGTAGGCCTCGGACAGCGGGCCTTCGTAGGCGAGCGAAGTCCGGTTGATTTTCGCGACCCGGTCGCCGCGCAGGAACATCGCTTCCCACGGCTTGCGCAGGGTGGGGATGATCGCGGCGTAACCGGTGGTCTTGAGACGCATGAAGGCCATCGAGGGGCCTCCCCTCTGCGGGGGTCGCACACGTTTTGAGCGCTCGGAAGTGGGTGCTCTGAGCGCAGTGTTCTGCGGGGGAGGAGAGGTGGGGAGGGGCCGGAGCGGAACTGGCGGAAAGAAGCCCATCGATGGCGGGAAAGCGCCGGCTGACCGGTGTGAATCGCTGGGCAGGCGGGAGATCGCCCGCAGCCCCACTCCAGCGGCGCTTGCCCGGCTGGGTGGCCTCAGGAGGACGACGGATCAGGCCGAAACTGGAAAATTTGGACAGTTGAGCCATGTCTCCCAATTGGGAGACGGTGGTTTTCGGAGCAAAAACCGGTCATTCAGCGTGCGAAGACACGCCTCATTTCTCCATCTCATTTCGACGCCTCATTTCGACGCCTCACTTCGCGCCTCACTTCGCGCCTTACGTCACGCCTCACTTCGCGCCTCACTTCGCGCCTTACGTCACGCCTCACTTCTCAGGCTCCCGATCCGGCAGCGCCGCCCGCGCCCGCTCGACCAGCGCCCGCGCCGCCGGACTCACCGGCCCCGCCGACCGCCACGCCAGCGCGAGCCGCCCACGCAACTTGGGACGGCTGACCGTGACGACATGCAGCAGCTCGGAGTAGTGCTGCGCCAGGGACTCCGGCAGGACCGCCACCCCCAACCCCCGTCCGGCCAGCTGCGCCAGGGTGCATCGCCGCCCGTCTAACGCACACGCGACAGCCACCTGCCCGTGCGACCCCTGGTGAGCAGTTCCCCACGTTATAGTCGATTCCTGCTATCAGGAGGCGACTATGGCACGCCGCAGTGTGGACAACCCCCTGGCCCTCACTCTCATGGGCCTGCTGACCGAACGTCCGATGCACCCCTACGAGATGTCCTCCGTACTGCGTGACCGCGGCAAGGCCACCACCGTGCGGATCAACCGGGGCTCGCTCTACGACGTCGTCGCCGCCCTCGAACGCGAAGGCTGGATCCACGCCCAAGCCACCGTCCAGGACGGCCCCCGTCCCGCGCGCACGGTTTACGCGCTGACTGCTCCCGGCCGCACCGAATTCGTCAACAGACTCGACGAACAACTGCGCAATCCCCGGCGCGAGTACCCGCACTTCCTCACTGCGGTCTCCTACCTCGGCGCACTCGGACAGGACGCGGCGATCGAGGCGCTACAGGAGCGCGCCCGTCGACTGGACACCGCAGTCACTGAGGAACAACAAGCCCTGGACCAGCTCCTGACGTCAGGTCAGGTTCCGCGCCTGTTCGTGATCGAGGCCGAGTACGGACTGCATATGGCGCGCAGCGAACTCGCCTGGGTGCGCGAGACCACCGAGCAGGTCCGGTCCGGCACGCTCGCGTGGCCGGCACCGCATGTTATTGAAGGAGACCAGCGATGAACGCCCTGCTTTTCGGCGTCTACCCCGGCGGGGCGACCGGCGACGACACCGGCGGCCTGGCCGTCGGCCCGGCCGACGACCCCGCCTCGATCACCGCCTGCCTGCGCACCCTCCAGGCGGGCCGCCGCCCGTTCCTGGTCCGGGGCTACCTGGCCTTCACCGACCCGGGCGACACACGCACGTCCACCCCGGACCGCGTCGCCCAGTACGCCGCCGAGGGGCGCACCCTCGACCTCGTCCTCCAGTACCAGTCCCGAAGCGGAGACGTCGCCGGATACACGGACTTCGTCCGGCAGGCAGTCCGCCGGTACGGCCCGCTCATCACCACCCTCCAGGTGACCGAGGAGCCCAACGTCGAAGGAAACCCGACCCTCGACGGTTACTACCCCGGAGTCCAGGAAGCGCTGGTTGACGGAGTCCTCGCCGCAAAAGACGAGGCCGTACGGCTGAACCTGCCCTATCTCCGGGTCGGCTTCAACACCACCCCACTGTTCGGCCCGGCCGTGGACTTCATCGCAGACCTCGTCCACCGTGGTGGACAGCCCTTCCTCGATGCCCTCGACTACGTCGGCCTCGACTTCTTCCCGGACGTCTTCCGGCCTATTCCCGTAGACGAACTCCACGACGCGGTAAGCGGATTGCTGACCTACCACCGAAACGACTGCCTGACGCCCACCGGCATCGGGCCGAGCACGCCCCTCCACATCACGGAGAACGGCTGGCCCACCGGCCCGCAGCGCGGCGCCGCCCAGCAGGCCCAGGTCCTGGAGACCGTCGTCACCGCCGTCGAGGAGTGCCGGGCACCGCTCAACATCGGCGCGTACATCCACTTCACCCTCCGCGACGCGGACAGCGGCAACGCCGGCCCGTTCCACCAGTTCGGGCTGACGTACGACGACTACACGCCGAAACCCGCGTTCGACGCCTACCGGAAACTGATCGACCAACTCGGCCGGTAGTCGATGCCCGGCGGGTTAGTTCCAGCGTAGGGACTGGCTGAGCCGGGGGCCTGGCCAAGGGCTGAAGCCGCAGCCTGGGCAGGCGACCGCGCAGGAGTGATCCGTACGCCCAGGTGATCGGTTGGTTTGTCCTGCGGACTACGCTCGCGCGAGTCGGCGCGACAGGGTGTTGACCGGGAGATTCCGGCCTGCTGATCTTCTGCGGGATTTCCGGGATCTCCAGGACCACCACACCAGGCACCGGCTCCCAGCCCGGCACGGCGCAGAGTGCGAGCACAGCTCCACATGTACGACATAACCGTAGTCACCGCCACCGCTGCCGCAGGCTCAGTAGTCCTCATACCCATCGCCGCGCAGCTCCGGATTCCCCTCCAACTTCTCCATCAGCGCCGTCGAGAAGGTGATCGCCGCAAACCACGCGTCCTGGTCCGGACCGCCGACCCCCAGGACCCCGCCGCGCTGCACCCACGGCTCCGCCCGCCCGGTGAGCATCACCGTCACCTCGGCCAGGACCCCGGTGTCGTCTTCCACGAGGACGAGATTGGCCAGTGAGCCGTAACCCCGGCGGTGCAGGCCTTCCTCCGTGCCCTCTGCCGCGAGCCGACGGAACTCGTCCAGGTACTCGGCGTACTCCTGCGTCAGTGTCATAGGGCAAGCCCACCATTAGTGGGGCGGAAACGCCTGTTGTGCGATCTCTGTCAGGCGAGCCCACGGTGCGGCATACCGCCGTGCGGGCTGCTGACGACCAGCGCCAGTGACCCCTCCAGCAGGTAGGGGTGGCCCTCGTAGTAGTCGATGTGTGTATGCCCGCCGTCGTCCATCGCCGCAGCAACCGTCGGATGCGTCGGGAACACCTGGTCGAGCCCCACCACCTCGAACACCCGGGCGAGCTCGGCGGGGAGCGCGGCCAGCGCGATGTGGCCCTTCGCCGTCAGCACCTGGTTGCGGGCCCGGACCAGCGCCGTGATGCCGCTGGAGTCGCAGAACGTGAGGCCGGTCTCGCGGGCCGTGACAGTTAGCCCAGGCATCACGCCTCCCCTACAGTCGGGACGCCGAGCGCCAGCACCGCGGTGTCGTCGTCCAGGCCGTCACCGAACGTCGCCAGGAGGGCGGTGACCGCGTCGACGGCTGCCGCGGCGGTGGTCGGGGCGAGTCCGTCGGCGAAGGCGAGCAGGGCTTCCTGGCTGTAGCGGCCTTGGGCCGTACGGGCCTCGGTAAGCCCATCGGTGTACAGCATCAGGGTGTCTCCGGGACCCAGACGCACGGTGGTGCCGGCGAACTTGGCGTCGGGCAGGACACCGACCAGCTGACCGCCGGGCGTCGGCAGGTATTCGGCCGTGCCGTCGGCGTGCATCAGGAGTGCGTTGGGGTGGCCACCGCTTGCGAGGGTCACGGTGAAACCGTCGTCGTACGGGATCAGCAGCCCGAAGATGACGGTGCAGTAGCGTGGATCATCGCGCTGGTACTCGTGGTGCAGCACCGTATTGAGATTGCCCAGGACGGCGATCGGATCGGGCTCGTACGCCGCCGCGGCGCGCAACGTGTAGCGCGTCAGTGAAGTGACCGCCGCCGCGCTCGCGCCCTTGCCGCACACGTCGCCGAGGAAGAATCCCCACGTGCCCTCGCTGAGCGAGAACAGATCGTAGAAGTCGCCGCCGAGCTGGTCGGCGGAGGCCGTGTGATAGTAGGCGGCGGACTCAAGACCACGCACGCGCGGCAGTGACGGCGGAAGCAGGCTGCGCTGCAGCGTGCCCACCAGCCGCTGGAGGCGTTCGCGCTCCTGTTCGGCTTCCTGCCGGGCCTGCAGCAGCTCACGTTCATACGCCAGCCGGTCCCGGGCATCGAAGACGGTCGTACGGATGACCAGCGGTTCGCCGCCGGAGCCGGATTTGACCGTGGACGTCACCAGCACCGGCAGCCGGGTGCCGTCGGTGGCCTTCAGCTCCAGGGCGATTCCGCCGATCTCACCCTGGAGGCGCAGCAGCGGCGCGAAGTGCGTCTCGTGGTACAGCTTTCCGCCGACCGTGAGCAGATCGGTGAAGCGCCGCCCCACGAGCTCCGCGCGGGTGTAGCCCAGCCAGGTGAGCAAGGTTGTGTTGACCTTGACGATCTCCCCGTCGAGGAGCGTGGAGAGGTAGCCGCACGGTGCGTTCTCGTACAGGTCCTCAGCGCTGTCCTCCCACAGTGCGGCGAACGCGATCCTGTCATCGGAATCGCTCGGGCCCTGCGTGGTGGGGCACATCATCGGAGCCCGGCCGTGAAGGCGAGTATCGCGTCGGCTGTCGCTTCCGGGGCGCTGAGCTGCGGGCAGTGGCCGGTGGCGGTCAGTGTGACCAGTCGGCTGTCGGGGACGTGTGTGTTCACGTACGCGCCGACTCCGCGCGGAGCGATCACATCGCTGGTGCACTCGATGACAAGTGTCGGCACGGTGACTTCCGGCAGGTCGGCGCGGTTGTCCGACAGGAATGTCGTGCGTGCGAAGGCACTGGCGATGGCCGGGTCCGTACGGCAGAAGCTGTTCGTCAGGTCAGCCCCGAGCTCCGGGCGCGTCGGGTTGCCCATGATGACCGGGGCCATGGTCGCCGACCAGCCGAGGTAGTTGCTGTTGAGGGAATCGAGCAGCTCGTCTATGTCGTCGCGGCTGAACCCGCCCACGTAGTCCGTGTCGTCGATGTAGCGGGCCGAGGGGGTGACGAGGACCAGCTTGGCGAACCGCTCCGGCTCAGCGTTCGCGGCCAGAACTCCGATCATGGAGCTGACCGAGTGCCCGACGAAGATGACTTCGGTCAGGTCCAGGTCCCGGCAGATCTCCAGTACGTCCGCCGCGTAGCCGTCCAGCGTCGTGTAGCGCTCGGGATGCCACGCGGACAGATCGGAACCACCCATTCCCACATAGTCGAACAGGATCACGCGGAAGTGTTCCGCCAGTGCTGGGACGACCAGTCGCCACATGTTCTGATCGCAGCCGAAGCCGTGCGCGAGCAGCATGACGGGGCCGTTCTGGCGGCCTGTCATCGATATGTTGTTCCTCGCGCGTACGTCCATAGGGGCCATCATTTCACTGTGACCAGCGGGAAGTTGTGTTGGGTGCGGGAATTCTACGGATTCCCGGAGCGAATTTGCCTGTTCGTTGCGCAGGAATCGCAGAATCCCCACGGCTGACAAAAAAGCGCGTCCGTCCGGCAGTTGCCCTGACGCGGATGTCTCTGCGTACGCTGTCACCGGTACACCGGTCCTTCAGTCGGAAGGGGTCATCCAGTGAGCACCGAGGCACTGCCGCTCCCGGGCAGCGCGGTCGAAGTGCGCTCCGCCCTGCCGGAGTTGCACCGGAATGCGTTCGACGAGGCACTGCGTGTAGTCCTGGCGAAGCACCACGACGGCACTCCTGCCAGGTTCGCCGGCCTGTACGACGAACTGGACAAGGTCGTCAGCGGGTTCCGGGTGCTGGCGCGGGCGTTGTGCGTGCCGGAGCGGTCGGCGGTCGACAGCGCCGTGCGGCGACTGCGCGCTGGAGAACCGGGTGCCAGTGTGAGCCTCGACGATTTGACGGCCGGCTGTTGAGGTTCGCGGTTGAGGGCTGCTGTCGACGTCCGCGGTAGAGGCTCGCGGTAGAGGACTGCTGTCGACGTCCGCTGGTGCGGCCCCGTCCACCCCTGTGTTTCACCGGGGTCGCGGTGGTCGACTGAAGCGCACTCCATGAGTCGGCGTCCTACGCAAGTGTTCGGGCACGGCGGCGTGGGGCGTGTCCGCCCGGAGCATTAGTGGTTAGGTCGAGTTGAGGTCGTTCGGAGAATCGCACTCGCGGACGACGTGTGGTCGCGCTGAAGAAAAGGGATGACATGCCGCTCAACGGTGAGTACGAGCCCAGCCCGACATCGTGGGCGCGTGATCAAGTCGCGCTGTACGAGAGCTCGGGAGGCACCGAAGGAACGACGATGCGCGGCATGTCGGTCGTTATCCTCACCACCCGCGGCGCGAAGAGCGGCAATCTTCGCAAGAGCCCGCTGATGCGGGTGGAACACGACGGGACATACGTCGTTGTCGCGTCGCTGGGCGGTGCCCCAAAGCACCCGGTCTGGTACCACAACGTCGTCGCCGACCCGCGCGTCGAGCTCCAGGACCGTCCGGTGCGTACGGATATGACGGCCCGTGAGATCACCGGGGACGAACGCGAACTGTGGTGGGAGCGCGCGGTCGCGGCGTTCCCGGGCTACGCCGACTACAAGCTGAAGACCGACCGGGTGATCCCGCTCTTCATCCTGGAGCCGGTGCCCGGCGGGCACTGAGCAGGCCGTCCAGTGAGCCCGGTGGCCCCGCCTCATGGCGGGGCCACCCGTGCGACGGCCCAGAACGCCCCGGCGTCGAGTGCGTTCTGCACCGTCGGGAGCAGCGAGCGGAATTCCAGATGATGATGTGTACGGTCGACTGGCAGACTCCCGTCATGACTACTGACGCAGGTTGGGACCGGTGCAACGCCGAGCTGTGGGGCGCACTGGACGACCTCGACCCCGCCGACTTCCGCGCGAAGATCGACGCGCTGACCGCCGAACGGACCGCTGGATCCGACGAGTTGGACGATGCGGTCATCGCGACCCTGGCCCTGGCGCTCGCTGACACGGGTCATGAGCGCGAGGCGGCCGGGCTGGCGGTCACCGCGCTGGCCAGGTACCTGCCGAGGTACAACCGGTCGATGACGAACTACGGGAAGGACCTGGCGGGCGAGTTCGCATAGGGGGTGTACCCCACGCATAGCCCACGCGGCCCCGGGCAGCCGCCCCGCATGACGATTCTGACAACCATGAAGCGCCTGGAAGACGCCCGCGTGCTCGACCGGCCCGCGTCCTGGCTGCGCGCACTGTCGGACCAAGTGCCGCAGGGCGGCGTACGGGACGCTCTGCGCGGCGAACCGGTGGGACACCCGGTACACCCAGGACTGGTCCACATACCGATCGGGGCGTGGACATCGGCCAGCGTGCTCGACTTCGTGCCCGGGACCGGCCCGGCTGCCAGTGTCCTGATCGGACTGGGCCTGGGCATCGCGCTCCCCGCCGCGGCGACTGGCGCGGTGGACCTGGCGACGATGTCCCCGGCCCAGCAGCGGGTTGGCGTTGCACACGTGGCCTGCAACGACATCGCGATCGTGTTGTACAGCGCGTCGCTGTTCTCGCGGCTGCGGGGAAAACCATTGCGCGGGCGCGGCTACGCACTCGCCGGACTGGTCGCAGTCGGAGTCGGCGGGTTCCTCGGCGGCCATCTCGCCTACCAGCGGATGGCCGGAACTGACGGGGCGCAGGACGCCCAGCAGACCGCGGGTGTCGCCTCGGTTGAGGACGGGACGATGACTTGAGCACTGGTGGGGGCCCACGCCGAAGCACCGGAGCGGTTCCGGGCGCTGGTGAACGGGTTCCTGGACAGCGGCGGGCCCGGGATCAGTTGAGGCGAACGTCCAGTCCGTAGTCCACTCTGGTGTGATCGGGGTGTGTCCGCGGTGTCTGCCGCCCAGAATGAATCGGGACCGGAGCACGGTCCCCAGCTCGCAGTGGAACGTCAACCGGTCCGCCGGACATTCGCTGAGCGTAGGAGAGACACCGTGGAATGGACCCTTGAGATCGTCAACATCCCCGTCACGGACGTGGACCGGTCGAAGGACTTCTATGAGCAGAAGTGCGGTTTCAAAGTCGACGTCGACACGGCCATCGGCGAAGAGGCGCGGGTCGTCCAGCTGACTCCGCCCGGTTCGCGCTGCTCGATCGCCCTCGGCAGTGGAATGCCGGCCGCTCCCGGCCAGACCGCGGCGGCTCCGGGCTCCCTGAAGGGGCTCCAGTTGTGTGTGGTGGACATCGTCGCGGCCCACGCGGAGCTCGTGGAGCGGGGCGTCGACGTCAGTGCGGTGCAGCATGTCGGAGCTGACGGCTGGGCCGAAGGACGCGGCGGAACCTGGAACGCGTTCATGTTCTTCCAGGACCCGGACGGCAACGGCTGGGCCGTGCAGGAAGCACCTTCGCCGCTCAGTGAGCGGTAGGGCTCCGCGGAGTGGGTGTGGGGTCTCTCGCAAGTCACTGCGGGGATCCCACCCGACGGAGGACTACCGCGCCTTCCCCTGGTCACGATGACCATCATGTCGGGCCCCGGAACCAGGCACAGTGTCAGCGCGGCGCGAACGAGCGGAGCAGGCCATGGCAGGCGAATACGGTCAGCGGGATCGAAACGACCTGGAGGACGGAGAGCAGGAGATGGCAACTGCCCTGGTGCGACCTGCGTCGGATGTCGTGCCCGACGACGTACTCACGGCGTTTCTGGACTTGGATCTGCCCGAGGGCTACCGGGGAGAGCTCATCGAGGGGGAGATCGTTGTGAGTCCGCCGCCGAACGGCCACCATGAGCACATCGTGGCCGACATCGCGCTGAAGATCGCCCGGAAAGCCGCAGTGGATTACCACGTCAGTGGCAACAAGGGCATCGTCACTCCATTCGGACATGTGATTCCTGACCTCGTCGTGGTGCCCGTCGGACTGTTTTTCGGACAGGAATCCTGGATGCCATCCGTCGGTATCGAACTGGTGGCAGAGGTGACCTCCAGTGCCGCCGCCCGGGACCGGGAAGCCAAGCGGCACGCCTACGCCGCAGCCGAGGTCCCGCTCTACCTGCTGGTCGACCGCGGCGAGCAGACCGTCACCCCGTTCTCCGAGCCACGCGCGGGCGACTACCGCGCCGACACGCGGGTGCCGTTGGGCAAGGTGATCGCGATGCCGCCGCCGTTCGCGTTCAGCCTCGACACGGCGGACAACGTCCGGGCCCGCACACCTGCCTGCATTCGATCACCGTACGGCCGTCGCGTCGGAACCGCGCTGCGACCTGGCCGCGCGACGTCTGACGGGCGTCACCCCGTCTCGTTGGCAACGGCGGCAAAACGGAATCCCAGTGCTTTCAGGAAATCCGTCACCAGCCATTCCGCGAACGGGTCGCTTTCGGCCACGAGGGCTGCCGAGACCGCTTCCCGGTCCGGCTCCCGGCCGGCCTGCCGCACCGCAGGGAGTTCCTCTAAAGGACCGTCACATCGGGCCACCACAAAGCATCCACTGAATCCCATGATCAGAAACGGTACGCGTCCGCACTGACATCCGGCGGCCACCCCCGACTACTGGTCGGGTTGGCTGACAGTGCCGGACTGGGACTCCAAGGAGCGGACGGCGGGCCGGACCCTGTGGGGGGCTGGGGTTCGCCTGCCGGAGGTGTAGCGTGCCGCCAGCACACGGGACGTCTCGGCGATACGGGCCCGCAACTCCGGTGGTCCGAGGACCTCGATGTCCGTGCCCAGGGCGAGGAACACCCCGTGGGCACGGTCGACCGACTCGATGGGGAGCGTCACCGCCAGGTCGACGGCGTCGCCGACTTCATCGACCGTCTCGACGCGGCAAAGAGCCCCTGACCTCAGCGATCAGCCGCTAACGCCGGATTTGGTGCCAATATTCTCCAAGGGCCCGCACGCCCTGAGCGGTGGCACTCTCAGAGGGCGTTTAATGTAGGCAAATTTACCTTTATGCACTAGTAAGTCCCTCGCCAGGTTGGTGTTGTTTCGTCCGTTATGCGCTTGGCGA